>JAMWZA010000211.1 GCA_024305105.1 Marinoscillum sp. | reverse complement strand
CAGTTGAAGATAGTTTAACAGCTTATCTCGTATATCAGGAAAGTGCTGGCCTATCAGTCTGGCTGCTTCATCATCTGAAATGCCCCGATTAATTCGAATGATCTTTATTGTGGGTCGAACAATCCGAAAGGAAATGAAGTAGATCAGTAGACTAATTAACAAGATGAAAAGCGCCAATCGAATTGGTTGATCAAACCAAAAATAACCCTCTAATAAACTGACTATCAACCAGATAGCCCCAAAAAGAAGGGTAGAAAAAAGGCTTCCACGAATGAGTTGATTCACGTGAAACTTTCTTTTGAACCTGACGATATTTTCTTTGAGCTTATCTGCCGACATATATCAATAGTACGAATTCTAAATCCTTTTGATTGCTAATTGATACCAATCTCCTTGTCAAAATACTCAAGGATGTGCATTTTCAATAATTTCTCCTGCTCCAATAAATCAAAATGTGGTAAAGCTTTCATTAATTTCCAGTGTGGCCAGCCATTTTCATCAATACCATCAAGTTCGTAATACCCAGAAAGTGATAAAACCTTACATACGGCGATGTGCATGAGGTCTTGTTTCTCTTCTTTATCAAAATTTTTGGCTCCTAAACCCAATTCCTGAACGCCTATAAGGAACAGAATCGCATTCAAGTCCTTGGGCTTTTTCCCTACGCGATTCTCAAGGCCTTTAATTAGCCTATTCCAGTCCTTTTGGAGGGTAAGATCTTTCTGATAGACCATTATTTATAATTTATTATCTTCATAAAGTGAAACTCACTACTTATATCTCCGAGATCACCAACGATTTTGTCAACCTGTTATTTCCAACAGTCTGTATTTCGTGTCAAACTTCGTTGGTTAAACAAGAAAATTACCTTTGTCTCAAATGTAGACTTTCTCTTCCAAAAACCAATTATCACTTAAAGCCTGACAACCTGTTGGATATGAAGTTTGTTTATGAACCCAAAGTTCAAAAGGCTTCTGCTTTTTTATATTTCAACAAGGGAGGTGTAGCTCAAAAAATTATTCATGAACTGAAGTACAATAATCAACCTGAACTAGGCGAGCTAATGGGTGAGTGGTATGGTCATGAATTGGTCAAAGAGAACTGGCCTATTGATATGATTATTCCTGTTCCGTTACACAGATCAAAGCTTGTCAGAAGAGGCTTCAATCAAAGTGATGCTATTGCAAATGGAATATCAAAAGTGACTGGATGGCCAGTACATCCTGAACTAGTGGTTAGGCGGAGAAAGACAACCAGTCAAACGAAAAAGTCCAAGGTAGAGCGCTGGAAAAATATGCAGTCGGTTTATCGGCTTACAGAAACAGGAGCGGTTTCTGATCAAACAATACTGGTAGTAGATGATGTCCTCACAACAGGTGCAACGATCGGTGAGTTAGTGACAGCACTTACACAATCTGGAGCCAGGTCGATTTATATTGTAACACTGGCTGCTGGAACATAGGAACAAAAAAAAGCCATCAAGACAGGATCGTCTTGACGGCTCTAATATTAAAACAGGTTATCTTAATAGTTCGTACCTGCTCGAATCATTGCACATCTAAATCCGATGGTAGAAGTAGCAGAGTCTTCGAACAAGTATCTTCTTGTACCAGGTGATAACCAGTAGGCAACATCTGCCCATGATCCACCTTTGTATACTCTTAATCTTTTCATTGGTGGGTTTTCAGTATCATATGCTTTCTGAAGACCTGTTTTATTTACCCACTCGTCTTCGGTGTATAGTTGCTCGTTACCGATAAAGTTCCACGTGGCATCATATCCAGTTTCTGGATCCAAGGTTCCATCTCTTCTTACCGGGTTCATATCTTCTACATTCTGGTGGGAAAGTGGACGGTAAACATCTTGAACCCACTCGTTCACATTACCTGCCATGTTGTAAAGACCAAAATCATTAGGAGGATAATCGTAAACATATGTAGGGATCATCGCACCGTCATTTAGCTTACCAGCAATACCCGCATAGTCACCTCGTCCTCTTTTGAAGTTAGCAAGGAAGTAACCCATGCTCTTTCCGTAAGGATTTCTAAGTGCGTGACCATCCCAAGGATAAAGTCTTCGGTGTGTTTGATTTTCGTCTAACCACTGCGTACCGATCAACGCTTGCGCTGCATATTCCCACTCAGCTTCAGTTGGAAGTCGGTAATTCGGAAGAACTACTCCAGATTCCAATGGAATTCTTGGGAATGCATTAGCGGAAGCTCCAGGATCTCCTTCAGCGCCAGCAAATGCCTGATCACCAGCCATGGCCAACTCATCATAAAGACCAGCTTCTTCTGCAAGCTTAATATTCACTACTCGGGTTCTCCACTTACAGTAATTAACTGCTTGTCTCCAGTTCACACCCACTACCGGGAAATAACGGAAACCTGGATATCTGTAGTAATGATCTACATAGGAATCATTGAAAGCCAAATCCTTCGACCATACGGTAGTATCTGGAAGGTTGTTTTGCCAATAATATTCATCAGAATCTTGTCTGATGTAGAACTCATATTCCAACCAGTTGATGTTAGCAACTTCTGTTTCATCCATATAGAACGAAGCAACTGTTACTGCTCTTTCAACATTGTCATTGGAATTAAGGACATCTTCTTCGAAAGTACCTAGTACGGTTCTTCCACCTTCAATGAAAATAAGGTTTGGTCCTTCTGGCTGACCACTGAAGTCATTGACCACAAAACCACCTTCTTCATTAAATTCTAAGCCGGTCGTGGTACTGTATTGACCTGGGCTTGAGCTTGTAGGAGTTCCGGACCCACAAGAACTGAGCATTACCGCCACCGCTAACACAGACGCGGAGCCAGTAAGTGCATTAACAAAATTTTTCATAACCTGTTTTACTTTTATTGTAACGCTCCAAAATAGCAATAAATACAATTATTTCAAAAATAGCCCTTTTGAGCAATCTTTTAAACTTATTGTACTCAATTAATAGAAAAATTAGACAATTATTGTGTATTTGACGGTATAATTCACACCTGGACAGGTGAATACATGTCATTTAGTACCTGAAGACCCTCTTCAATATCCTGAATTTCTTTCACGGAAATGATCAATTTTTTCTTCATGTCCTTCATATTGCAACGGCGCGGCTGACTCTGAACGAACTGTAGAACCTGACCAAATACATCTGATTGGAAGTAAGCCTCATCTTTAGAATCAGAGAGATAGCACCGCATCATTTCATTTTTGATGGTTACTTTTTCAAACCCGAGACTAACAGCAGCCCATCGTACACGGACAGAAGTCATGAGGTCGGAAACAGAATCTGGCAATGGACCGAAACGATCTTTCATTCCATTAATGAAACGGTCTAGTTCCTGTTCGTTTTCCAGGTTGTCCATTTTAGAGTATAGATTCAGGCGCTCTGAAATATTGGACACATAATCGTGAGGAATGAGAATTTCCAGATCGGTCTCGATTACACAGTCCTCTTTGATTGCATGGAATTTTTGATGATCCATTTCATTTTCAAACAGATCTTTGAATTCCGTTTCTTTCAGTTCACCGACGGCTTCATCAAGGATTTTGTGATAAACTTCAAAGCCCATATCATTGATAAATCCGCTTTGTTCACTTCCCAGGAGGTTTCCAGCTCCACGAATGTCCAAGTCACGCATGGCAACTTTGAACCCGTCGCCCAAATCAGAGAATTCTTCTAATGTGGTAAGTCGCTTGCGAGCATCTGATGAAAGTCCGGAAGCAGGTGGGGTAATGAGGTAACAGTATGCTTTCGTATTGGATCGTCCCACTCGTCCACGCATCTGATGTAAATCTGAAAGACCAAACATGTGTGCCCGATTGATAATAATGGTATTCGCATTTGGTATATCCAGACCTGATTCGATGATATTGGTGGAAACCAAGACATCATACTCTCCTTCGATAAACTTCAGCATCACTTTTTCCAGCTGCTTTCCATCCATCTGACCATGTGCGATGCCTATTCTCGCCTCCGGAACGAGTCTAAAAATGATGTTACCAATCTGTTCAATGTCGCCTACACGATTGTGAACCATAAAAACCTGACCACCTCTTCGTATTTCATGACTCACAGCATCACGAATGACTTCTTCATTGAATTCATGAATTTCGGTAGTAACTGGTCTTCTGTTTGGCGGTGGAGTGGAAATAATGGATAAATCCCGAGCACCCATGAGTGAAAAATGAAGTGTACGCGGAATCGGAGTGGCTGTAAGGGTAAGGGCATCTACATTTACGCGCATTTCCTTAAGTCGTTCTTTGACTTTCACCCCAAACTTCTGCTCCTCGTCTATAATCATGAGCCCCAACTCCTTGAATTCAATGTCTTTATTGACAATCCGGTGCGTACCGATTAGGATATCGATGTGGCCTGCTTTCACTTTTTTCTTGACTTCATTAATGTCTTTAGTGGATTTAAACCGGTTGATGTAATCGACCGTCACTGGAAAATCTTCTAGTCGTTTCGAAAATGTGTGGAAATGCTGCATGGCCAGAATGGTCGTAGGTACTAGAATCGCAACCTGTTTTCCGGAATCCACCGCTTTGAAGGCAGCGCGTACCGCAATTTCGGTTTTGCCAAATCCAACGTCACCACAAACCAGACGATCCATCGGGTGACTTTGCTCCATGTCTTTTTTGACATCTTCAGTAGCCAGGGCTTGATCAGGAGTATCCTGATACATGAATGAAGATTCGAGCTCTGCCTGCAAATACGTGTCCTCTGGAAAAGTAAACCCCGGAGCAGCTTTTCTTTTAGCGTAGAGGTTAATCAGGTCTTTGGCTATATCCTTGACCTTTTTCTTAACCTTCTTTTTCTTATTGTCCCAATCCTGTGTTCCCAGTTTGTTGATAGAAGGAGGCTGGCTGTCCTTACTGGAATACTTGGAAACTTTATGTAAGGAATGCACACTTACATACAGCAAATCATCATCCCGGTAAATCAGACGAAGCGCTTCTTGTTTATTTCCCCCTACATCCACTGTATCCAAACCAGCAAAACGCCCCACTCCATAATCGATGTGAACGACGTAATCTCCCGGTTGAAGAGTTTTTAGTTCACGTAGTGTAAGTGATTTTGCTTTCGAGAACTTTTCTTTGGCCTTGTACTGGTGAAATCGATCAAATATCTGATGATCTGTGTAGCAGATAAATTCGTGATGGTCATCAATAAAGCCTTCACGCAAAGAAGCACCCACTCCATGAAACTGGAGTTCTGGATTAATTTCTTTGAAAATGCTCTCAAGTCGTTCCAGCTGTTTAAAGGATTCGGCCGTAATGATCTTTTTGAAGTCTTTCACCTGAAACTGGTAAAGATCTTCTGCCAGCAACTCAAAGTTTTTGTGAAAATGTGGTTGTGGGCGAATTCCCAGGTTGTATTCATCATCAGGTTTGAGGTAGTAGCGGTTTCCAAACTCTACTTTGTGAAAACCCTTCAAAAGCTGATCGAAAGATTTCTCAGAATCAAATAAATCATCCGGTTTGAAAACCACCTGGGTATAACCACTGACGTTCATGATTTTGTCAAAAGACTCGGTAGCTTTATTGTAGCCCTTTTCGATTAGGTCAAGTGTTTCGCGGTAATCTTTCATCCAGATTACCGTGTCTTTCTGGACAAAATCAAAAAACGATTGACGCTCTTCTTTCAGCAGTCTGGTTTGCACATTGGGGATCAATGTTACTTCCTCCAGTGATTTATTGGAAAGCTGGCTTTCGGGATCAAATTCGCGGATACTTTCGATTTCATCTCCAAACAATTCCAGACGATATGGATAGTCATGAGCAAATGAGTAAATATCAATGATCCCACCACGCACTGAGAACTGCCCCGCTTCATAAACAAAATCACTTCGCTCGAAATCGTAACTAGTTAGTAACTCTGTTAAAAACTCAATGTTAAGGTTTTCGCCAACTGTGGCCGTGAAGGTATTGTTCTGCAAGGATCGTTTGTTGATGACTTTTTCATAAAGCGCATCAGGATAGGTGATAATTTGATGCGCGCCTTTCGGCTTGGCGTTGATTTGATTAAGTACTTCAGCTCTTTGCAAAATATTAGCATTCTCTGTTTCCTCAAACTGATATGGCTTTTTGTAAGAGCTAGGGAATAAAAGCAATTGATCTGCAGGCAGAAAATTGCGCAGATCATTGATGAAGTAATTGGCTTCTTCCTTGTCATGAAGCACAAAAATGTTTGACTTATTCTGTAAGGATGCATGAGCTGCAGCCATCAAAGTGTCAAAACTACCTGCCATACCCTTCAAACGAACTGTGGGGTTTTTCATGATCGAATCCGAAATGGCCTGGATCATGTCACTGGCAGTATAATGTTTTAAAATTTCTTTAGTCTCCACGAATTGCAATTAAAAAGGCAAAAGTACAAGAAACTCTCGCTGATGTACGTTAGAGAAACATCATTTCATCAGAGGTGTTCATGAAAACGTGAAAATCTGCTTGAAATCAAGAGCAAAACTAAATTCATGAACTTTTTAAAGAAATTTTTGAAACATTTTTAGAAATAATCAGTATATTCATATACAATAAAAAGGATAGGCGTCGTTATAGACGTATATTACTTTTTAGGTTAGGTTGGTGATTAAGGCGCTTGTACTCTCAGTACAGCGCCTTTTCTTTTGGTAACCATATTCATTTTTAAACCACAGAGATAACAGTGTAACCATAGATGTGTCATAGAGAGAGTTTTAGGTTTTCTTTACCAAACTCAACTTGTTCGCTGAGAGGATGGAACCGCATGTTGAGGCATTAAGTGAAATTTGTTGTCAATGTCTGTTTTCTTAGAGTTCGTGGAGGTTTTAAAAACCGTCCATCACGTTTCATTATTTCTTAATTAGAAATTGCTGTCTTAAAACACCATCACCAAGTATCTTCACAGCATGAAAAAAATAATCGCATTATTTCTACTAATGGTTATTGCTTTTCAGGCATTGCCCTGGGGCAAAACAGGTCACCGCGTTATCGGATTGATTGCAGAGCGTCATCTATCGAAAAAGGCCAAAAAGAAGCTTGCTAATATATTGGAAGATGAAACATTGGCTGAAGTCAGCAACTACATGGATTTTATCCGTGCTGATGATCAGTATGATCACATGTCTCCATGGCATTATTGTACCGTTCCTGATGGGAAAACTTATGAAGAAGCGGGTACTCCGGAAGAAGGAGATGCGATTGTAACCATTGAGAGGTTAATGAGTGAATTAAAATCAAAACAATTCACCGACGGAGACGAAGCACTGGCGATAAAAATGCTTGTGCACCTGATTGGAGATATCCACCAACCACTACACGTGGGAAATGGAGAAGATAAAGGCGGCAATGATGTGAAGCTGGACTATTTCTGGAAATCATCCAACCTACATCGGGTTTGGGATAGTGGAATAATCGACGGTCAGGAGTATGCTTATACCGAATATACCGAATGGATCGATCATGCCACGGAAGCCGAACTGGAGAAATGGGAAAATGATGAACTGATGGACTGGATCTATGAATCCAAAGAATACAGAAACCAGTGCTATGAGCTCCCAGAAAACCTAAAGATTGCTTACGATTACGACTACAAAAACCTGGGCTTAGTCAATCAACGATTGCTGCAGGCGGGCATCCGATTGGCGGCTGTGTTGAATGAGATTTATGGGTAAGAAATCCTGAGAAGATGAAAAGCCATTTTGATTTGTCAAAATGCCTTTTTTATTACAGAAATTAGCTCTTGTCAAAGAGTTTAATTTAGAGATTTATTCGATGATCAATCTTGCTGTTTGATCATAGGCTTTGCCTGTTACTCTGACAATGTATAATCC
>JAMWZA010000210.1 GCA_024305105.1 Marinoscillum sp. | reverse complement strand
TGTTTATACATACTTATATATAAGTATTTTTGATTTTAGCATAATTTTAAGCCTGTTATGTAAACAATCATTGACCGTACAAACATTTTCCCATCCGTAGGTCACCGGTACCTCACCATTCATCCAAACAATTAACCCCTCAACTAGCAAAAGCGTTGGTTTATCTAGATCAAAACTAAACTCAAATTAAAATGAAAAAGGCAATTCTAACACTAGCCGTAGCGGCTTTGGTGGCTACCAGTGCTATGTCCAAAACCAACCCTTCCACCAGTGAGGCTAAAATCAAGTTATCACTTAACCCGGTAGATGAAACCACTTTTGAACTGGAAATGGCTACCGCTTCAAAAGGGAGCATAAGGTTGAAAATATCAGATCAGAAAGGCAACTTGATTACTTCAGAAAAAGTTTTCTATTCCAAATCCTTTAATCTTCCTATTGACATGTCTTATTTGACAGAAGGTACTTATGTCATCAAAGCTGAGTCACCAGGTGCCAGTCTGGAGCAAGAGGTATTTGTTTCTCAATTGCACCAGGAAGATGTAGCGGCGTTTCTAAAAGATCAGGGCGAAGGAAAGTATGATCTCACTGTTTATCATGAGAAGGTTCCGGTATCTATTAAGATTACCGATTTAAATGGCACCGTTTATTTCGACGACACAATTGACTCAGACAGGAATTTTAGTCAGCGATATGACCTATCTCAGATCAAAGGAACCAAACTAACAATGACTATTTCTGGTGAAAAATCAAGAATAATCAAGGCCATCTAAAATTGGCTCAAAGAGTATCCTCTTCATATCAAGGTGCCTTGTGGGTCGTGCCCCCTGGCACCTTTTTTATCAATCGATCATGTAATTATCTATCAGAAAGTAGATCATCTGAAAGCCAAAAAGGATCAAAATCACGCTTACAGATCGGTTCAAAATCAAAATCTTCTTAGGCGTAACCACAGACCGCAATCGATGAGCAATGAATGCTTTGATAACATCTGTAGAAAGAATGGTGGTTAAGACACCAGCAAAAAAGGTTAATTGCTGATTGTGGGTAAAATCATACTTGGTAGCTGTTAAACCAATGATACTAATCCAAAAAACTACGATAAATGGATTGAATCCATTCAATACAAACCCTTTGAAAAGGTACTTCAAGTAGGATAAGTCTTTTTTTGATTCGATCTCATCCTTGTACAATTTTGGCTTTTTGAACCAGGAGTAGATTCCATATACAATGAGTACGATTGTACCCAGCACTCCTAGCCATAATCTCACTCTCGGCTCTTCGAGCAATGTGGCCACTCCCATCACAGCGAGGATAACATAGAGAATATCACTTAAACTAATACCTACCGCAAGCAATATTGCTTTCTTGAACCCTTTTTGGACACTGGTCTGAATCAGCGCAAAAAAACCTGGTCCCAAGGAAAAGATGAAGACCAGACCAAAAATTAATCCTGTGAGATAAGGATGCATTAAACGGCTTTTTGGTCAAATTCAGAAACGAAAGCTTTCCAGTCAGCAGACTTTTCATTTTTAAGAACCCTTGGGAATTTGTTCTGACCGCCTTCTTTCCCTTGTTTTTTCAACCAATCATAAAAGACAGCTGATGGCAGTACCTGAACGGAAAAATCACGAAGTGCATGCCCCCGTTCTACTTTATAGTCGTCGTTTAATGACATGAGTTGTTCGTCTAGCTTTTTGGTTAACAGTTCTTCATTCACCTGATCGTCCGTACCGATATACCAACGGTGTGCAAAAAGACTCCCGCTTGGCTCTCCGATTACCGAAAACTCCCGAACATCGATGTTGAGTTCGTCGCTTACTAACTCAACGGCTTTGTTCATGTTGTCCAGTGAAAGGTGTTCGCCGCAAAGACTCAAAAAATGCTTTGTCCTGCCAGTAATCTGAATCTCCGCTTCCTCTACAGATGCAAACTTAATAACATCTCCGATAAGGTAGCGCCAGGCACCTGCATTGGTCGTGAGTAAGAGGGCATACTCTTTGTTGGGTTCTACCTGGCCAATATGAAAAGTCTCTGGATTTCCTTTCAATAACCCATCATCAGTGAAGTTTTTGGAGTTAAATGGGATGAACTCATAAAATATCCCATTGTTCAACACCAATTTCATGGCTTTCTTATTTGGCTGAGCTTGAAAAGCTATAAAACCTTCACTCGCCAGATAAGTCTCCATGTTGATCAACGGCTTAGCCAGTAGCTTCTCAAACCCTTTTTTATATGGTTCGAAAGAGACTCCACCATGAACAAATATTTTTAGGTTTGGCCAGATATCGTGAATCGTTTTAACACCATAATGATTTACAATCTTCTCCATCAGTATCTGAAGCCAGGCCGGCACGCCTACGATTATCCCGATATCCCAGTCTTTCGCTTTTCTGGTAATTTCCTCCAGCTTAGCCCCCCAGTCAGGTGTCTTGGCAATTTTCTTTCCGGGTTTGTAAAAATGCTGAAACCAAAATGGAATTTGGGCAGCAGTGATCCCACTTAAATCTCCTTCGAAATAAGTTCCACTTTTCCGCAGGTTGGTACTTCCTCCCAACATTAAAATACCCTTCGTAAAAAGATCATCAGGTAGTTCGTATCTGGAGAGCGATAAGATTTGTCGAACACTCGTCTTACGAATCGACTTGATCATATCCTTAGTAATAGGAATGTACTTAGAGGTCGCTCCTGAAGTGCCACTACTTAACGCGAAATACTTGATTTTACCCGGATAGCAAACATCCTGCTCTCCACCCTTTGCTCTATACCACCACTCATCAAATATTTTATCATAATCGAAAATGGGTGTTTTGTCGATGTACTCGGTATAGAATTGATCTACTTTTCCTCGCTTAAAAGACTTCAGAATGGAACCGAAATCATAAGCTTCGCCAAACCTTGTAGGTTTGGAATGAATTAAGAGTTTCCTCAGTTCATGCTTCTGCAAGTCAAGAGGTGATGTGTATTGTTGTTCAAGACTTTCGCGTAAGGTGATCCCTCTTTTTAACAGTGTCCCTAAAATTGCCATAGTTAGTTCCTTTTCAAGAGGATATTTTTATATTAATTTGATTAACATCGTCCAGGTTTTAAAGTTAACCATGTAGCGTACAAACTAAACCAGTAATGAGCAAAATCGCAGATACCTTATCAAAACTTAACATAGAATTAGAACCATATGAAGCACGTCTGGTGGCCATCAGCAAAACCAAACCCTCCTCTGACATAAAAGAAGCTTATGAAGCTGGGCAGCGAGATTTTGGTGAGAATAAGGCACAGGAAATGACTCAAAAATACGAAGAGCTTCCTTCAGATATTCGCTGGCACATGGTAGGTCATATGCAGCGAAATAAGGTGAAGTATATCGCACCATATGTCTATCTGATTCATTCAGTGGATAGTGAAAAACTGCTTCGGACCATTGATAAAGAGGCCGTTAAAAGTGATCGAATCATCAACTGTCTGTTGCAAGTTCACATTGCAGAAGAAAGTACAAAATTCGGATTTGATGAAGCAGAACTAAACGATCTTCTGGAAAATGATTTCCTCAAAGAAGTACCAAACGTCCGTGTAGTGGGTCTCATGGGTATGGCTACCAATACAGACAATGAAGCGCAGGTTATTCGTGAATTTCAAGGGTTAAAACTACTATACGATGAAATAAAAGAGAAATACAAGGCCGACAATTTCAGTTTAAAATACTTATCAATGGGAATGAGTGGTGATTACCCAATTGCCTTAGAATGTGGTAGTAATATGGTTAGAATTGGCAGTACAATCTTTGGCGAACGAAACTATGGGTAAGCAACAACTGATTATCGGAAGTATTCTAGGCGCTCTGGTAGTAGGTATTGGCGCTTTTGGAGCACATGCCTTAAACCCTATATTGGTAGCTAATGGCCGTCTGGACACATTCGAAACAGCTGTCCAGTATCACATGTTCCATACTCTGGCCATCTTGATTGTTGGTATCCTAATGAAACAAAAAACTCACCAGCTACTAAAACTGGTGAGTTTTCTTTTCCTTTTTGGTATCCTGATATTCTCAGGATCACTTTATGTGTTATCCATTACTAACATCACTGTGCTTGGTGCGATCACTCCGCTCGGTGGAGTGTCCTTTATCAGTGGATGGATTTTACTTTGTGTTTACTTAGTCAAGTCTTATTGACCGTCTTCAACTTCTGTTTGTGCAGGTTTCACATTGGCTGTAATTTTGATACGCTCCGTACTATTTACAGCGTTGGACATCACCGTGATGATTTTATTCTGCATGCCCATTTTGCCTCTGCTATTAAAACGAATGGTCATTTCAGCTGTTTCACCTGGAGCCAAAGGCTCTCTATTCCAATCTGGAGCAGTACATCCACAAGAAGTGCGCACATTTGAAATAACCAAAGCTTCGTTTCCTGAATTCTCGTACGTAAAAATGTGTGTTACCACATCACCTTGCGTAATGTCTCCAAAAGCATGTGCAGATTCAGTAAAAGTGATTTTTGGTCCATTCTGGTCGGCTTCTGCGTCAGCACTTTGTGCTACAACACCAAACCCTACGAATAAAATGAATAAACTTGCTAATACTCTCATAGTCTTGATTCTGATTTTTCAGTAAAGGTAACGAAGACTGGAGTAATTTGTTGGTAAAACCATGAGTGAATCAGTTAGTAAGCAGCTATACGAGCATAAAGTACGAGTGCGCATCTGTGGCATCCTTGTCCAGAATGATGCTGTTTTGTTGTTAAAACATGAAGGAATAGGTCCATCAGGATTCATTTGGTCCCCTCCCGGCGGTGGTCTGGAGTTTGATGAAAATGCTCACACCACTTTGCAAAAAGAGTTTTTAGAAGAAACCGGCTTAACCGTTGATGTTGGTGAGTTTTTATTCGTCAATGAGTTCAAAAACGATAGACATCACGCCATAGAACTCTTTTTTCAGGTACATAAAGTCGCTGGTCACATAAAATTAGGAAAAGACCCGGAAGTACCAGAAGATGAGCAAATCCTTTCAGAATTGCGCTGGATAACATTTAATGAACTCCAGGAGATGCCTAAAGCGCATCTTCACAACATTTTTAGTGAATTAGATCATCCCAGCATGATTGTGGAATCATCAGGCTTTTATAAATTTGAAGGTATTTCAAAAAATTAGGGTTTTACTAACAACCTAATTATCCTTATTATTGCAAAAAACCTAAACAGTAAATGAGCAAGACAAAAATCTTCACCATAGTTTTCGGACTCCTAGCATTGTTTCTAGCGTGGTATTTGTATGACTCAATCGATTCAAGTATTGAGGAGTCGCAGCGCATAGCGAAAGCAGAAGCACGTATCATTGAACAATTGAAGATGATTCGAGAAGCTGAGATAGCTTACCTCTCGGTAAACGGGCAGTATACAAGTGACTGGGACAAGCTTCTCGCGTTCGTAGATACTGGACGATTCTATATTACAGAAAAGACCGAATTTGTAAAAACACTCGCATACGGAGCTGACAGTACGTGGATCGTCGTAGACACCCTCGGTACTATTCCGATTATGGACTCTGTCTTCACCAAATCAAAATGGCCAAGGTTTAATTTATCTACTTTGCCATACGTACCTGGCGTTGAACCTCCTACTAAGTTTGAAGTCTGGGCAGATAAAATTGACAAAAGTGGAGTGAAGGTAAATGCCATTGAGGTGAAAAACCCAAGTCCAATCAATCCTGAGAGAGATGAAGAAAGTGAATATCAAACAAGAAAGCCACTTCGCTTCGGATCTAAGACAAGTGTAACAACATCTGGTAACTGGGAGTAATTTGGCTACTTCAACCACATCTAAAAATTACAAACTTGTAAAAAGAATTAAGGCAGAAAGCTTCAATCCAGAGAAGCTTCCTGCCTATTCCCTTTGCCTACAAATAGGGACAAGGGATTTTCAGTTTAGTGTGGTGAGCAAACAAACCAGCAGCTGTTTGTATGTAGAGGATTATCGTCTGGAAAACATAAAGACCATCAACACACGCCTTGAAGCCATCCAGGAAATTGCTGAGAAACACCCTTTTCTTGGTTCTAATCTCTGGGACAATATCAAGATAAGTTTTAAGTCACATAAATTCTCATTAGTACCTGCGGCCTATTTCCTTCCAGAAGCAGCCAGTGACTATCTAGCGCTCAACTCTGAGATCAAAACGAAAATTGAAGAAGTGTACTACTACAAGCACATTGCGAGTAGTGCTGTTAACGTCTTCGCTTGTGACCGTAAGGTGATCTCCTGGGCAAAATCTAAATACAAACAAAAAAGTATTCAGGTCATTCATCAGGGAAGTGCCTTTATAGAAGGAATGCTCAAGTATGATGACCACTCTCACGAGAAAACAATGTTTTGTCTGGTAGATAAAGGCATTTTGCATGTGGCTGTCAGCCAAAAACAAAAGCTTCTTTACTACAATCAATTTGCGGCTCGTAAAAGTGATGACTTCTTGAAATACGTCATGCTTGTATTTAAAGAGCTAAAAATGTCACCTAAGACGAATAATTTGGTCATCTGGGGTGCGATTAAAAACGATGCTCCACACCTTCAGATACTTAAAAAATATATCCGTAATATTTCGCTAGGCACCAAGCCCAATTTCCTGAAATTTGGGAGCGCCTTTGATGATGTACAGGATCACCGATATTTTGATATCTACAGCATATTCCTCTGCGAATAATGAATAAAGTAGCCATCTTTCCTGGTTCATTTGATCCTTTCACAAAAGGGCATGAAGACATAGTACTCAGAAGCCTGAGTCTGTTCGATGAGGTGATCATCGGCATTGGCCACAACACTAAAAAGAAGCGTTATTTCGATCTGGACTACATGGTCAATAAAATCGAAGAAGCTTTTAAAGGGTTCGACAATGTAAAAGTGATCGTATATGACGAGCTGACGGCCATTTTGGCAGAAAAGTACAACGCCAAGTTCTTGATTAGAGGACTTAGAAATACCACGGATTTCGAATATGAAAACAGTATTTCTCAGATCAATAAATACCTGAATACAAATTTAGAAACAGTCTTCTTAATTACCTCTCCTGATCTGGCACCAATCAGCAGTAGCATTATACGTGAAGTCCATAAGTATGGCGGAGATGTTGACCCGTTTATTCCTTACAAGCTCTGATCGTGGATTTTTAAAATCTTGTGGTATTCCTGAATGACCACACGAATCGATCGGTAGGAATTGTACAGTGCCGCCCGTAGTTCTGTTAATGTCATCCACCGCACCTCTTCAATATCTTCCTCTATCTGCGGGCCAAGGTTCGAATCATCCAAACACTTCATCACATACCAGTGAGTCTTTTTGAGGACATATTTCCTTTTATTGACGTAAGTATGCCAGGTCGTGTTAATTTTCCGCTCTATTGAAACTTTCACACCAGTCTCCTCCTCTACCTCTCTCACAGCACACTCACGCTTTTTCTCTCCTTTGTCAAGCTTACCCTTCGGTATGTCCCAGCGCCCTTTACGATAGATTAAAAGCACCTTACCTCCTCGATCAACCACACCGCCAGCTGCTTCTATAACTTTAAATTTTTCCTTGATGTACTTGATAGTGGCTTCCTTATCAGAACTAGTAAAGGTGATCGAGTCCACGCCTTTCAGCTTGTTGTCAGTCATCACATGAAGCAACTCATCAACCTTCTCTGCAGAAGCATCTTTGATCAGTACGTCATCAATTAGCTTTTTAGGCTTTATTTTGCTGGTAGCTCCATCGATCGTCAGGTCAAACTCCTTATCGGAACGTAACTCTTCGGTACTGATAATACTAACAGGAATATCGTTGATAAATATTTTCACGAGTAGGTTAGCTTCTG
>JAMWZA010000021.1 GCA_024305105.1 Marinoscillum sp. | reverse complement strand
GAATATTTCCTGATCCTTGAAAGGCACGTTTGCTCCACACGCAATTACCTCTAACTTATTTTCAATTAGTCGATGAGCCTGATCTTTGGAAACCAATCGGGAAGCAGCCGCAGGAATGAAAATCTCTGCTCCTAATGACCATATTTTCTCATTACATTCATCGAAAGGAATGGCTTGTTGAGAAACCAGTTGATTTCCGTTTCTGTCAAAAAAAAGTTTTTTCACTCCTTCCAGATCCAACCCTGAAGTATCGATGATGCCACCTTCTCTATCGATAATCCCAACGATTTTCACACCATACTTAGCCAGATATAGTGCCGCGGTGGCCCCTACATTGCCCCAACCCTGGATAATCGCACGTTTAGAAGAAAGGTCACCACCCCAAATTTCATAGTAATGTCGAACGGACTCGGCTACTCCAAATCCCGTGATCATATCGGATACCGTGTACTTGGTCTCAGAAGTAGGCACATAGTTTTGGTCTTCCAGTATTTTGGAAACACCTTGTCTTAATCTACCGATCATGTGAATCTTCTGAGGCTTTGGAGGATGGTAATGACCATTCACCACCCCTTCTTGTGGGTGCCACAAACCAAAACCTTCAGTAATTGGGATCACTTCGTGAATTTCATCTACATTCAAGTCTCCGCCAGTGCCGTAATATGATTTCAATAAGGGAAATACTGCTTTGTACCAGCGTTTCAGAACGTCTTTTTTTCTAGGATCATTGGGATCGAAATTAATTCCTGATTTGGCCCCACCAATCTGGGGTCCAGAGACCGTGAACTTAATCTCCATGGTTTTAGCAAGAGACTCCACTTCTCTTCGGTCCAATCCTTTTCTCATCCGGGTTCCTCCACCAGCGGCTCCATTTCTCAGCGAATTGATCACTGCCCAGCCTTCAGCTTCGGTTTCTGAATCAGACCATTCGAAAACAATTTCAGGGGTTTTGTCTTCAAACTTTTTTAATAATTCTTTCATTCGGGGAATTGATGTTTATACATGAATCGCCCGCAAATTTAATCAAATAAAGGTCTTCTCCTCAGTTATCCAAGGTATGAAGATCACCGGAGACACTATCTCGTTGTGCTCCAGTCACTGACGCATATACATTGGGTATATTAAGTTTTCTTAATAACCCTAAAAAAGCAAAGATGATGGCCTCTTTGAAGGCCACTACCTGCTCATCTGGAATGGTTAAGGACACTTGAGTATTCAGCTCTTTTGCCAAAGCTTCGATCAGCGTGTTGTTAAATGCTCCACCACCGCTAATGAGCATGCTTTTTGATGTGCTTTCTGCAGCTATTACTGGCTCGGAAATCACTTCTGCTAAGAATTGGGTGTAAGTACACAATGCATTTTCCACTTTCGCTGGACTGCCTTCTAGGACTTTTTTTGTCCATTGATTGCTCAGTGATTTCGGAGGATGAAGCTTGAAGTAATCCAGTGAATGGAGCGCTTTTAACCAATTGGCATCAACGTTACCTGATTTGGCTAGTTGACCGCCATGGTCATATGGCAAGCTCTTGAGCTGTGCAAAGTGGTTTAAGACCTGATTACAAGGAGCGATATCCCATGCTTGAATGTTGTTTTGTGTATGAATGGATATGTTGCATATTCCGCCCAGGTTCAAAAAAGTGTCATACTCTGGATATAGGAAATGCTCTCCCACAGGCACCAGAGGAGCACCTTGTCCGCCGAGTGCTATGTCCTTCATTCGGAAATTGTCGACCACTTCTACTCCGCTGATATCGCGAATTACCTTACCACTGCCTATTTGCAGGGAGATTCCTTTTGTTTTGGGTTCATGAAAGACTGTGTGACCATGGATTCCAATCAAATCTGGCTTGTGACCAGAAGAACAAATGAATTGATTTAACTCCCGCCCAATCCACTTACCATATTTTAGATCCAGATGTGATAGCTCTTTTGGCTGTAGTTTGTCGGAATTTGCAAGTTCTTTTTTGAGAGTGTCAGGAAGGGTGATGGTACTGGAATGAAGGACTTTGTGAGACCAATTGCTCTTCACATCCTCAAATTCACACCAACATACGTCTAGTCCATCCAGAGAAGAACCTGACATCACCCCTATAACATGGTATTGACTCATGCTATCCTTACTTTTGTCATTGCATCAAACATCCGTTGCTAAAAGGATTATGTCGAATGTAGCCGTAGATATTGGAAATTCCCGAATTAAATCCGCCCTTTTTGAGGGATTGGAAAAAAAATCTTCTTTCAGTTGTGATCGTCCAGAGGACCTCATCAACCATTATGGTGCAAGTAATCATCAATGGATCTTCGGTTCTGTGCAGGGGAATAATGCGAACGTTCGATCTATATTTAATGGAGAACAGGCATTGTATTTATCTCACATGACACCTTTACCTATTTCCTTAAATTATGACACTCCCGAGACGCTGGGTGTCGATCGGATAGCTGCAGCTGTTGGTGCAGCTATTCATCACCCTGATCAGAATGTGTTGGTAATTGACTGTGGCACCTGCATTACATATGACTTTATTGATAATACTGGTGTCTATCAGGGTGGGGCAATAGCGCCGGGATTGAAAATGAGAACAAAGGCCATGAGCCAGTTCACCAGGCAACTTCCTGATATCTCGGAAGAAATGTCACAAATAATGTTAAAAAATTTGGGCAAGTCTACCAGAGAATGTTTGTTAGCGGGCTCATTATCTGCTATCGTTCATGAGATGAATGGTTTTATTGATCATTTTCTGAAAGAATATGGGGATTTGGTCGTTATGATGACCGGCGGAGACACGAACTACTTTGAATCCAAATTAAAAGCACCCATCTTTGCGGACTTTGATTTGGTGCTGACCGGCTTAAATAGAATTTTGATAAAAAATCAATGAAGATCATCAAACTTGGCATTCTGGGACTAACTCTTTCATTATCTGGAGTTTTAAGCGCTCAGTCCATCAGTTCTCCATACTCCAATCATGGTTTGGGAGAATTCTTATACCAAGGTTTACCACACAATTATGCAATGGGGCAGGTTGGGATTGGCACACCTACGCCGTGGCACATTAACCTTCAGAATCCAGCATTACTTTTTTATAACAACTTCAGTTCGTTTCAGGTAGGACTTCAAACAGACTTTAGAAATTATTCCACTGAGGAGACTTCTTCCAAGAGTCAATCTATCAGCCTTCGATATATGGCTATGAGTTTCCCAGTAGTAAACAATCGCTGGACCACTTCACTTGCCATACTTCCACTCACAGTAGTTAAATACAATACGTTTGCGCGGGATAGTATAGATCAAGTTGACCGAGTTGTTCAGAATCAGGGTGATGGCGGGTTGACTCAAGTTGTTTGGGCAAATGGTATTCGCTTGTTTGATCGCTTAACTGTAGGTGTAAAGGCTGTTTACATCTTTGGGTCTGTAAACAGTGATGCAAAAATCCAAATGGCAGGACCAAATTTCAGTTCCAACTACATTATTTCTTATTACGAAACTGCTCGTTATTCTGATGTCAATCTTTCTCTTGGACTATCCTACCAGTTTAAGTTTGGTGAGGGAAACATTGCAACGATAGGAGCTGTTCACGGACTATCACGAGGAATAGACGGAACGCAGGACATCAGCTTTAGAAGGTTGAGTTTTACAGGGGCTGTTATTCAACAGCAGTTTTTAGAAGAAGGAGCTACTACCAGTTTTACCCTTCCTACCTATTACGGCACGGGAATTTCTTTTGAAAAGTTGAACAAATTCCGAGCGGGAGTAGATATTTCTTACAGGAATTGGTCAGGAACCAATAATGCAGAAGGAACAGAGGTAAGAAATACACTGGATTTGGCAGGTGGGGCAGAATTTACACCAGATTACCAAAGTGTAAACAGTTACCTCAAACGGGTGACTTATAGGCTAGGAATGAACCTAAAGCAACTACCTTATCTGGAGAATAATACTGAAATTAATGATTTTGGTATTAATTTTGGTGCTTCTTTTCCTGTAAGTGGTTTCTCCAGTTTGGATGCTGCTTTCAAATATGGGTTTAGAGGCACGACAAATAATAACTTAATCAGGGAGAATTACTTCCAGGTTGTTATCGGTGCAACGATTAATGACAGGTGGTTTATTAAAAGAAGATACGATTAAAAAGCAAGCTTATGAATTCAATAACTAAGCATCTTTTAAGTCTTGTGTTGATGATCTCAGCTGCTGCAGCAGTGACTGCACAGCCTGGTTGGAACTGGGGAGACTCTGTAGATAAGGCTAAGGAGAAAAACGCACTTTATGCGGATTTTGTCAAAGCAGAAAACTGGAAGGCAGCAATTGGGCCACATACTTGGTTGCTAAAGAATACTCCTGATTTGAATGCATCCATTTACATCAATGGAGCAAAGATTTATGAGGGTCTAGCTGAGTCAACTGATGACAAGCAGCAAACCCTGGATTATCAGGCTAAGGCATTGGAAATGTATGATCTACGAATCAAATATTTCAACAACGAGCCAGAGGTTCTAAACAGAAAAGCCTATACGGCTTACAAATACTACAAGGATGATAAGCCTAAGTACAAAGAGCTGTATGATTTGTTTAACAGAACATTTGAGTTAAATGGAGCAGACGTTTTCTCAAATAACCTGACCGCTTTCATGGATGTGATCAGACGATACAAACTGACTGGTGGCGCCATCACTGATGAAGAGGTTTTTGAAAAGTATACGGTCATCACCGATATCATCATTGAGCAAAAAGCTACGGGTGGTAATGCGGATCGATTGGACAAGATTTCTGAATATGTGGACAAACTGCTTACCGCAACGGTAGATGTGGATTGTGCCTTCATTGTTGAGAAACTCGGGCCAAAGTTTAGAGACACCAAAGATCCTAAATTGGCCAAGAAAATTTTTGCACTGATGATTCAGCAAAAATGCACCAGTGATCCTTTAGCTATGGAAGTGGCTGAGTTGGTCATCGTTGAAGCGCCAGACTATGGTATCGCTAAATTCATTGCACAAAAAGCGGCTGCAGATGGAGATACAGAAAAAGCTCAAAAATACTTTGAACAAGCAATTGATCTGACGGATGATAATTCTAAAAAGTCTGAGATTTACTTAAGTTTGGCAAGAATACAATCAACATCTGGTAAATCAGTGGCTCGTTCATCAGCCAGAAGAGCGCTGGCATTCGACCCATCGAATCGTGAGGCTTATGTCTTCATTGGTGACCTTTACATGAATAGCTACAAGGAATGTCAGGCAGGTGAGAGCCGTGTAAAAGACAGAGGTGTTTTCTTAGCCGCTTATGAAATGTACCAAAAGGGTGGAGATTCGGAAAGAATGGCATCAGCAAAAGCACAGTTTCCATCCATCGAAGAGATTTTCAATGAAAATTTAGAAGAAGGTCAAAGTCTAACCGTAGGATGCTGGATCAATGAAACAGTTAAACTTGAGAGAAGACCTGCTAATTAATAGCATTAAAACATACATTCAAACGGTCATGACGATGGTTCATGACCGTTTTTTTGTTTGGGCTGCTGCCAGTTTGGTGATATGGGCTGCTGTCTCGTGTGATGACCGTAAAGAACTCATGAATGACGAGCTATACGAAGGACCTTTGGTTACCATGGATAGCATTCATACAAAAATGAGTGATTCGGCCAAGGTGAAAGTCATATTGAAGGCGCCTAAGCAGAATAATTTAGAGTCTGGGGACCGAGAATGGCCTAAAGGCCTATATCTGGAATATCTCAATGATGATGGAACGGTCGCCTCTACCTTTAGAGCTGACTTTGTTTACTATACTGCAGATGATCAACTATATAAATCTGAGGGTAACGTAGTAGTCATCAATACAGAAACTGGCGACGAATTAAATACTGAAGAACTTTTCTGGAGCCCAGCAGACGAGGAGTTTTTTACCGAACGTTTTGTAACCATCCAGACTGAAGATGAAATTCATACTGGTGAAGGACTCCGTGCAGATCAGGACTTTTCTTCTTATAGAATACTGAAGCCACAGGGAACACTGTACGTCGAAGATTTATGAAACTTCTGGACTACATCTTGTTTTCACTTTCTGCAGCGTTTTTGGTCATAGGCATCTATGAGGTTATGGTATTAGGTGTGGAGGCTGCTTATGGAATTTTCATGGTATCACTTGGGCTACTTTTTGTATTTTGGTATAGAAAAAGTCAAAGAGAGCGTAATAAATAGTATTTTTAGTCATTCATGGAAGACCCTTCCCTCTACATCGGCATTCTTGTTTGTTTATTGTTTTCAGCGTTCTTTTCAGGAATAGAGATCGCCTTCATTTCGGCTGATAAGCTGCATATCGAGGTGATGAGTAAGAAAGGAACGTTCACAGGCAAAATACTCGCAGAATTCGTTACCAAAAAATCTCATTTTCTGGCTACCATGTTGGTTGGGAATAATCTTAGCATTGTACTGTATGGTATTTTGATGGCGAAGTTGTTGGAGCCGCTTTTATACCAGGTACTTCCCCCAACGCTATCTACGGATGTGGTTATTTTGGTGCTGCAGTCCTTATTGTCAACCATCGTGGTATTGATAACCGCCGAGTTTCTGCCCAAGAGTTTATTCATGCTAAACCCGGATACCATGCTGACGGTGTTTGCATTGCCGATGGCGACCATCTATTTTCTGCTTTACCCAGTCGTTTGGTTAATTACCGCGATTTCTCGATTCATGATTACCAAAGGTTTACGCTTTGATTATTCTGAAGACAAACCGGTTTATGGTTTGACCGACCTGAACAATTACATCAAAAAGAACATACTGAACATTGAGCAGGAAGAGGAGGCAGAGATTGATGCGAAGATATTTAACAATGCCATTGAGTTTAAAACCATCCGGGTTAGGGAATGCATGATTCCGCGAACGGAAATTATCGCTGTAGATGTCAATGATGAAATTGCTGAACTCAAGGAAGAGTTTATTGAGAGTGGTCACTCCAAAATTCTGGTATATAAGGACTCTATTGATGAGGTGATTGGCTATTGTCATTCACTAGAGATGTTCAAGAAACCGGAAAAAATCAAGGACATTTTAACTCCCATCTTGATTGTGCCGGAAACGATGCTGGCCAATGAATTACTGATTCAATTCATTACAGAACGTAAAAGTATCGCCCTCGTGGTAGATGAATATGGCGGAACTTCAGGGATTGTGACTATGGAAGATGTTATCGAAGAGATCTTTGGTGAAATCCGGGATGAGCATGATGATGAGTACCTGGAAGAAGAGCAGATAGACGAACACAATTTTATTTTGAGTGCTCGACACGAGGTGGATTACCTCAACGATAAATACTCCTGGGAGCTTCCTGTGGGCGAATATGATACGTTAGGGGGCTTGATTTTGGCATTTCACGAAGACATTCCTACAGTAAATGAGGCCATTCTTATTCCGCCTTTTCACTTCACTATTTTCACAATGGAGGAGAATCGCATCGACAAGGTAAAACTGACTATTCTGGATAAGGAAGAAGCCTTGTAAATCAAAGGTTTAGAATCATTTTTTAATTCGTGTACATGTGGTTATTTTTGCCGTCTTCAAAAAAACTACGCAGTAAGAAAATATGGCGCTGATAAACACATTAAGGAAGAGAATGGGCAAGATCGTGGTGGCTTTCGTCGCATTCTCCATGTTTGCATTCATTCTAACGGATCTTTTCCAATCCAATTCAACCCTACTAGGTGGAAATGATAGAAATATTGCAGAAATCGCAGGTACTGATGTTTCCTATGAGGAATTTCAGGCCAAAGTCGATGAGCTGTCTTATGTTTTCGCTATCAACAATGGTAGAGAGCCACAGGCTGCAGAACAACGCACCATCAGAGATCAGGCGTGGAACGCATTGATTCTAGACAAGGCATATTACCCACAGTACGCTGAGCTTGGTATCGAGGTAACAAGCGCAGAGCAAGTGGACATGGTGCAAGGAAATAACATTGATCCTCAGATCAAACAGTTCTTCTCTGATCCAAACACCGGTCAGTTTGCAAGAGCCAATGTGACTCAGTTTTTAAGTTCATTGAATTCTGCACCTGCTCAGCAAAGAGCTTCTTGGTTGTCATTTGAGCAGAGCTTAATCCAAAGCAGACTGACAAATAAGTACAGCAACTTAATGGGCATGACTGATTATGTAACTACCGCAGAAGCCAAGGCGAAGTATCTGGCTCAAAGTAGCAACATGTCTGTTGACTATTTTTACGTGCCGTTCTTTAGTGTGAGCGATAGCCTCTTTTCTGTTTCTGAATCCGAAATGGAGTCTTACCTGTCAGAGCACAGTGAGGAATATCAGCGGGAAGAGTCTAGAAGTTTAAGTTATGTGTCTATTCCAATAGAGCCTTCTGCCGATGACAGTGCATTTGTAAAAGAAGAAATTGCGGAACTTGCCAAAGGTCTTGCCGAAGCTGAGAACGATTCTATCTTCGCCAGAAGAAATTCTGATGGAACGAACTACTTCCGTACGATTGGTGATCCAAGCTTAGTGCCAACAGAACTTGTTGGGGCGGAACCAGGTACAGTATCTGAGCCTGTTCTTGCAGCAGGAAAGTACACTGTTCAAAAACTTTCAGCTGTGTCAGAAGGTGATGAGGCTTTCGTTAAAGCGAGACACATCCTTATAGAGATGGATGGAAACTCTGAATCTGCGAAAGCAGCAGCCAGAACTCAAGCCAACGATATTTTGAGACAACTGAGAAGAGGTGCTGATTTTGCTGAATTAGCGGCAGCTAATAGCTCCGATCAGTCAAACGCCAACAATGGTGGAGACCTGGGATGGTTTGGCGAAAATGGCAATTTCGTTCAGCCTTTCAAAGATGCAGTATTCGCCCATCGTGGAACAGGACTATTGGCTGAGCCGGTAGAGACTTCTTTTGGGTATCACATTATCCGAATTGATGAGCCTAAGACCTACACTACCCATAAGGTGGCAGTGATAGAAAAAGAACTTTTCGAAAGCGATGCGACAATGAACGAAATTTACCGACAAGCAGATCTGCTTGCTGCTAACAGTGAAGACACGGAGTCTTTCGTAGCTACTGCAAAAGAGAGCGGAATGCAAGTAAGAAATGCGAGCAGCATTGGTAAAAATGATTCGAGAGTAGGAGTGATCACAGATGGACGTGCAGTAGCACTGTGGTTGTACAATGATGCTTCTGTAGACAAGGTTTCTGATGTGTTTGAATTGGAAAGCAGCTACGTGGTTGCTGTGATGACTGGCAGACAAATGAAAGGTACTGCTAAATTAAGCCAGGTTCGTGCAGAAGTGGAAAGCCGCGTACTAAACGAGAAGAAAGCAAAACACATCAAAGATAAGTTGGCAGGAATCAGCGCTGAGGATACCGATGCTATGAAAGAAGCGTATGGATCTGAGGCAAGAACTGGTTCAGCGGATCTTACCTTGGGTAGCAATTCATTCCCGAATGTTGGCTTTGCTCCGGAAGCAGTAGGTGTAGCATTTTCACTTGACGAAGGTGAGAAAACAGCTCCATTTGACATTGCCAATGGCGTATTGGTGTTAAAAGCTACGACAAAGAGCATGACCGCAGATCAGGAAAACTATGATTCGTACAAAACGACTGTAGCGAACGAACGCAGATCAAGACAAACGGTTATCGCTAACTTCCCATTGAGCTTTACACCACTGTTTGTGCCACAATCACTGGATAACGCCGTGAAAGAGTTTGCTGAAATTGAAGACAAGAGATACAAATTCTTTTAAGAATTAAAGAATTCAAATTGAAAAGCCGGTGATTTTCACTGGCTTTTTTTATTTTCAGAGATATGAGTTGGGACATTGAATCATTTCGTCAGAAATTAGAAGATCAACACACTTTTCCTGGTACCTATAAATTTAAGTTTATCGTACCAAATGAGCAGAGAGAAGCCATTCTGAAGGTATTACCTGTAGATGACGTTCGCTTCCGTGAAAGCTCCAATGGAAAATACGTTAGTGTGACTGCATCTGGAAAAATGAAAACAAGTCAGGGGGTGTTGGATGTTTACATAGCAGCCAACAAGATAGAAGGCTGTATAGCACTTTAAACAAACAATACTATGTGGAAAGAAGAAGACAATAAGCTTAAGAAGACATTCGAATTCGGTAATTTCATTGAAGCATTTGGGTTTATGAGCTCTGTGGCGATCGTGGCAGAAAAGATGGGACATCACCCAAATTGGAGCAATGTGTACAATACGGTGACTTTTGAATTGAATACACACGATGCAGGTGATGTGGTTACAGACAAGGACCATAAATTAGCTGCTGCTATTGATGAACTAGTCGGTTAAGCCTGTGTGCAAATAACCTGATTTATTGATCATGGAAGGAGACACCAGACTATATCTCGTACCCACGCCCATCGGAAACCTTGGAGATATAACTTACCGGGCGGTGAATGTGCTGAAGTCAGTGGATAAGATACTGGCAGAAGATACGCGCACCTCTGGGGTTTTGCTAAAACACTACGAGATTTCAACTCCCACAGAAAGTTTCCATGCGTTTAATGAACATAAGCGGACCGAGGCGATCATCGAACGATTACAGCATGGTGAAACGCTGGCATTAATTACTGATGCAGGAACTCCGGGCATTTCTGATCCGGGTTTTATGCTGGCACGAGCTGCTGCAGCGGCAGGAATCAAAATCGAAAGTTTGCCAGGAGCAACGGCTTTTGTGCCTGCGCTTGTTAAGTCGGGGCTTCCATCTGATAAGTTTGTATTTGAGGGATTCTTGCCTCATAAAAAAGGCCGCCAAACAAGATTGAAACTCCTCGCAGAGGAAGAACGCACCATCGTTTTCTATGAGTCTCCGCACCGCTTGATCAAGACACTCACTCAGTTTATTGAGTTTATGGGAGAAGAACGCAAGGTTTCTGTGTCGCGTGAGCTCACGAAAAAGTTTGAAGAAACAGTTACTGGTTCCATCGCCGAAGTATTGGATCATTTCCAAAATCATACGGTAAAAGGGGAGTTTGTGGTTATCTTAGAAGGGAAATGATTGACCTTCAGAAAATCACATTGTCTATAGCTGCTCTGGCTCGTGAGGCAGGTGGGTTTATTCGTACGGAAGCGGAAAAGTTCTCTTTGGATCAGGTCGAGCTCAAAGGCAAGAGCGATCTAGTTTCGTATGTGGACAAAGAAACCGAGAAGAAACTCGTTAGCTCACTGAAAGACATCCTACCGGAGGCAGGGTTTATTACCGAGGAAAATACCATTGCACAAGATAAAAAAGCGTACACGTGGGTGATCGACCCATTGGATGGTACGACCAACTTCGTTCATGGCCTACCTACTTATGCGGTAAGTGTAGGACTCATGGAAGGTGAAGTAATAGTGGCTGGAGTGGTTTATGAAGTTACGCGTGATGAATGCTTTTACGCGTGGAAAGACGGAGGAGCGTATATGAATGACAAGCCCATTCATGTGACACCAGCAACAACAATTGATGAAAGCCTTTTTGCTACGGGATTTCCAGTACACAATTTCGAAAAACTGGATGATTACCTGGGCATATTAAACGAACTGATGAAAGATGCTCATGGACTCAGGCGTGTGGGCAGTGCGGCGACAGACATGGCTTATGTCGCTTGTGGCCGTTACGAAGCTTTTTTTGAGTACAACTTAAAGCCGTGGGACGTGGCTGCAGGAGTGATCATCGTTCAGGAGGCTGGAGGAACTGTCACAGACTTCAAAGGAGGTGATGACTTCCTCTTTGGACAGGAGATGGTGGCCGCTGGTCCTGTCCATGCCGAACTACTTGAGGTGGTTAAGAAGTATTGGTTTAAATAATAATTCAGTTTCTCTACCCATTTCCAGCCTTTGCTGTTGTCACGAACAAGCAGGTATCAACTACAGCCTCACACAAGATGTACTACATTTTAATGCACGGAGACTTGGATGCGTTGAATTTTGTCAAATTCTTGGTCTTTTTCAGAATGAGCCATCCTTAAATCATATTCCCGTTGAAGGTTCATCCAAAACTCCTCTGTTGTTCCGAAAAATTTGGCAAGTCGGATAGCTGTATCAGCAGTAATTGACCGTTTGGCTTTAATTATCTGACTAATACGAGTTTGCTGCACACCAATTTCTTTTGCAAGCCTGTAGGCTGATACATTCATTGGTTTCAAAAACTCCTCATCCAATATTTCACCTGGGTGTATTCTCTTCTTGAGCATTAGTGATAATCTATTATTTGTACTTCAAAGGCATTTTTATCCTCCCATATGAAGATGATTCTCCATTGGTTGTTTACCGATATGGACCAATAATCCTTCAAATTTCCCTTCAGCTTGTGTAATCGGTTTGAAGGTGGAATTTTCAAATCCTGTATGTCAGTCGCAGCGTTAAGCATCGTCAGTTTTCGTAGAGCTCTATTAGCTACTTCGTCACTCCATTTTTTACTTGGTTCTCCCAACCATACTTTCTCGGTATGCTTACAACCGAAACTTTGTATCATTATTTAAAGATAGTATTATTATGTGATACTATCACAATGAGATACTATTGAAACCATTAAACCCACACCTTCGTTCCCTCCGTGCAGTTTTTGCACATCTCTATTTGGTCTCTAGACTGAAGAAGCGTTCCTCTGAATTTTTGATAGGCACTAGATTGCCAGATATCAGCGAATGAATTTTCCGTCGTTTTGCCAAGCACATGATGTGCATCCTTGTCAAAGCAACAAGGAACCACTCTTCCATCCCATGTGATGACACAAGAGTGCCACATTTTCCAGCATTCGTTGTTCATGGGGTTTTTAATCGCGTATTCGCCATTATCTAGCTGATGATATCTAGCATATTTCTCGATTGTAGGAATCAGGTCATTGCCATACTGGTAGTCATAAATCTGGGCAGTCTTAAAGCCCAGCTGATCTACCCCATATTCGTTGGCCATTTCTTCGATGGCTGGAATTTCATGCTCATTGGGTCTTACGACCAGAAACTGCCAGACAATGTGTGGATGCTTTTTCCCGAGCGCTTTTCTGGCATTGACTACATTTCGGGTGCCTTCCAATACTTTATCCAGTTTTCCAGTTTTCCGATAAGATTCATAGGTCGCTTGTGTTGCACCATCAATGGATATGATCAAACGGTCAAGTCCTGACGCTACCGTTTTCATGGCCGTTTCTTCATCCAGGAAATGGGCATTGGTAGAGGTAGCTGTGTATATGCCACGATCACTGGCATATTGGATCATGTCATGTAGTTGCTGGTGCAAGTAGGGCTCGCCCTGGAAGTAGAAAATCAAATACGATAACCGATCGCCAATCTCATCGATCAGGTTATAGAAAAGGTGTGGGTCCAGGTTGCCGGTAGGACGTGTGAAAGATCGCAATCCACTGGGACATTCAGGACACCGAAGGTTACACGCCGTGGTAGGTTCTACGGAAATACTAATAGGCAATCCCTTGATTTCGGAGATGCCTGTTTTCCGTGCTTTTTGAAAGGAGCTGTATACCTGCCATGCGTTATTTAGCCGTTTAAGGGTTAGCTTTGAGGCCAATCGGTAACTATCGCTGAGATTGATATACATAGGATAAACTTATAAACCATTGCCCGGATATGAACTGGAAAGCACTCCTTTTTTCATTATTTCTTATCGGTGCCTCTTTCGTGAAGGCTCAAAATATGACGCTTTCTGATAGTGCTGAGATCTACATCATGACTTTAGGGCCTTATCAGGGAGAACTTTATTCGGCATTTGGTCATAGCGCCATTCATTTGAACGATCCGAAGCGCAATGTGGATTGGGTGTATAACTACGGCGTTTTCGATTTTGAACAGGAAAACTTCTATTGGAATTTCGCTCGAGGGAAGATGCTTTACAAACTCGGTCTATCTCGCTATTCGGGGTTCACAAAACACTACGTAGAAGATAACCGGTACATCATTGAGCAGCGACTTAACCTAACAGCTAAGGAGAAGCAGGAATTTGTGGATTTCCTGACTGAAAACTACAAGCCTGAAAACCGGGAGTATTACTACAACTATGTGTATGACAATTGTGCCACCAAAATCCGGGATGTCATTCAGCAGAATTTTCCAGGCCGAGTCCAGTTTGATACCAGTTATGTAGCGGATGGTAAGACCATTCGTGACCTGATGGACGATTATTTGGCCTATCAGCCCTGGGGAGATTGGATTATTGATATTGGGTTGGGAATGCAAATCGACAAAGTCGCTGAGCCACTTGACTACATGTTTTTACCAGATTATATCGCCAGAGGGTTTGAAGAGACTACTTTGGATCGAGATTCCACTACAGTTCCCTTGATTGCTGAGACCATTGAAGTTTATAAACCCACCACTGAGGAAGCTTCCAATGGCGTTTTTACGCCATTTAATGTATTTGTCATGTTCTTTTTTGTGGTCGGGTTTTTCACGAACCGTGATTTCAAAAAGGAAAAACGAACCAAATGGATCGACCCGATTGTCTTCACACTTCCCGGACTTCTGGGTTGGTGGTTGATATTTCTTTGGGCTGGAACGGAACACCTGTCAAAGGAAAACATGAATGTTCTCTGGGCAATCCCTTTGTTCATTCCATTTGCCTACATGCTGGGAGTGCAGAAACTGCAGAAGTTCCTGAGTGTCTTTTTCCTAATTACCAGCACCTGGTTTTTGTTACTGCTCTTGCTGTGGACCGCATTGCCACAGCCATTGCATCAGGCACTCATTCCTTTAGTGCTGACCATGGTCTTGCGTGGGTTCTACATTTATTTTGACCTGAAGAAGAAAATCGAAAAAAGAGAAAAGGCTGCGGCTTTGCCTAAAAACTAATCCATTGGTAGAGATTGTAGAGTCCCAAACCAATAAATACAAATCCTGGTATTTTGTGAATTAGGAGCCGATTGCTGGCAATGCCGGTAAATCGTTGGCCGAGTCTGTTGACTGTAAGCAACAGGCAAAAAGTGCCTGTAGAAATCCCTATCAGGTAATACCAGAAATGAACTCCTTGTAGTGAAATCCAATTATTGGCTTGAAGGTAGGCGGTAACTGTGAGCCAAAATGGAATGGTTAGTGGGTTCAGAATCCCTAATAACACTCCTCTGGTAAAGCCATTTCGACCTTTCATTTCTGAAGCCTTGTGGATGAGTTTGTCGGTATCGGTTTTGCTAAACAGATTTATAACACCTAGCACGATCATGGCGATGGCAGTAATGATGGTGAAGTTTTCGGTAAATCCGGGTCGCTCACTCAAGAAGATTTGAAATCTGACCGTAACTCCGGCATAGATAAACTCAGTCGATGAGGCTGCCAGTGCAAAGAAAAAGGCAGGTCGCTTCAGTCCTTGTACCGAGAGTTGCATGCTGGTTATGTTGATCGTCCCAGGTGGGATAGAACCGAGATAGCTCACGATAAACGCCACGATTAATACCTGAATGCTCATTTCTTTTGCGCGATTCTATTGTACGCTTTGATCGCTTGCATTTTAGTGATTCCCTCTCGAAAGGTCCAGTATTTGACCCCTTTTTTGTGATTTGCTCGGCTAACCTTTGCCAGCTGGTTCAGATGCCATAGAATCGATTGGTAACCCTTCCAAAGCGAAAAACCAGGCTGATAAATATGGCCTGGCTCGGCACCAGCGCCATTTAGTTCCAGTATTTTGAAATTCTCCAACCGTTCTAAATCGGCAAAGCTTGCACACCGCAAATCGAAGCGCCCAAAATAAAATCCTTCAATTTCATCAGCCAAAGTATTGAATGCTTCATTCAGAGCAGGTGTAATCTGCCTTGTCTGGTCCATAAATTGGGTGCCACGGCAGTGGTTACCTATTGGCTCTACTACGACTTTTTCTCCCTTTTGAGGAACGGTTTTGAGCTTTTCTGTAAATCGCGGATGATCAAAATCAAGCTGAAGGATTGCTCTGGTACTTTGTTCGAGTAATTTTTTGATGCATGAAGTCCCATCTCCAATCACATGTAAAAAGTCCTTTTGGACGATTGAGGTTATTCTGCCCTTTTCCTGACCTGGTATTTTTATGTAAAAAACACCCAGCTCTATCGGATATTCAACGAATTCCTGCATAAGAAAAGGAACAGGACATTTGCTAACATAATTGTTTAGAGCATCGGTCGAGTCAATGACTTCTACCAGGTTGCCACGCTCTCCTATGTCTGGTTTACAGATTAGGGGAAACTTCAGGGTTTTGGCAGCTTTATCAGCAGCTCCAAGGTCACCTGCAGAGATCAAAGAGAATTGGGGTAGATAGTGCTGAGGGATGAGATCGAATATCTCCTTTTTACGTTCACCAAGCATGCCTCCAAAATCGATTTTTGGGTTGGCAGCTGTAAAAAAGAAAAACGATCGACACCTGATGATCAGCCAGGTAAAGTAGAAGTACACCGGAAAATACAGGACACCAAACGGCCAGTATTCCCAATGAGTGAGTTTATACCAAAACTTGCTAAGACCTGAGTTCATCAGGCATTTTGTGATTTTTGATAGCGCACTGTAGAACTGGCTACACCGAAATGATCGGGGATTTTGATTCCATTGAAACAAGCTTTGATACCTACTTTAATGAGTGCCATGTGGTGAATGGCATGTTCGATATTGTAGGCAAGCTCTCTTAAGTAGCTGGAGGGAATTCGAGAGATTTCTTCTTTGTCGATCTCATAATTGGCTTCCATGATCAAGGGGAAATCAGGCAAATCATTATTTAGGAAACTCTTTAATGATGAGATGATGTCACTCGCTAGTTTTGGATCGCTTTCGATGAACGGATCGTGTTTGCGCATATCATAGTTGATCACGCCATCACTTTTAGCATCCATCAGACAGATAAAAAACTCCAACGTATGACGCACGTGCTGACCAATACTACTATCATTCAAAGATGGTATTGGTTGGGTAAATGATGACTTGGTGAACTGATTAACTACCTGCTGTAGCTGATCCAACAAGTTAATGGCAGATTGATTGATTGACATATAATCTGATTACTGCTGCTAGTGTTGATACTTCGTTTGCCAATTGATTTCAGATTTTTTAAGAAGCTCTGACTCGTTTTCTTGCCAGGACTTCAGGGTGTTTTTTCCAAAGCGGTTGTAAAAAAGGTATAATTTGCCGTCTGTAATGGTATAGCTTTCTGCATCTATGGATACCTTCTCGCCTGATTCAGCCATGGCATATGCACACCAACCACCATATGCGGGCGCATACTTTTCTGGCTTTTCTTCGAATTTTTTGAGATTATTCTGATTCTGGAAATAAAACTTTGCGCCTAGATATTCGCTGACAAACTGCTCTTTTCCTTCTTTTGGAATGCCATCAAAATAGCTCACCACATCATAGCCATCAGCTACTACTCCGTTTTTATTCGTATTCCAATTCGAGTCCTGCACGAAAAGAATAGCCACAATCCAGATTAATTTTAGCATAGTTGTAAAGGTATTTAATCGCTTAATTTATAAAATATTCCCTGAAAGCGTTCCAATTATTGTTGTCTCTCAGACAATTGGTTCACTATTTCTATGCTCAGGTCCATTTCAAAACCTTTACGTAATAAATAGGCGGTGGTTTTTTGTTTACGTTTCCAGGGGTCTTGTTCGGTACGAAGTGAATCTAACTTTTTAGCAGCAAGACCTATCAGAATACCTTCATAGCGCTCTGGATCCAGATAATTTAATCCGACCTGAATCATATCATCTGAGACGCGCAATCTGCCGAGTTCCTGACGGATTCGTTGCTTTCCCCATTTGTTGAATTCAAACTTGTCGTGACAGTACGCACGGACGAACCGCTCTTCATTCACATAGTTTTCAACAGTAAGTTCTGCCAAAATCGACTGGGCGAGATCTTCATCCAGATCCCAGCCCATTAGTTTTTCCATCACCTGAAAAGGTGCTCTTTCTTTTAAGGAGCAGTATTTGGCGGCTTTGGCTTTGGCCTGTTTTATAAACCGCTCATTGCTCATTCTTTGATGTAGCCTTTTCTTTTCAGTACGGTTTCTACAAAGCGAATCTCGTTTTCACTATTGAAAATCCGGAATGGAAAATACAACAACTGCGCCTTACTTGCGAAAAGCACAAAGTGGTCCTTGCCTTTTTTTGCTCGCTTTATTTGGTCCCATTTCATGGGCATTCCTTGCTTAGGATTTAGTTTAAGCAAAATCTGCTGGCTGGTGATTTCAAAGCTCATCTTCTGAAACATGAATTTACCCTGCTCTAGTTGAGTTACTCCAGCAAACTGGATTAACCAGAATAGTAGGTATAATACCAAAGCTATCGTAGCACCAATAATCCACCACCAATTGGGGATCCATAAATAGCCCGCACAAATAGCGAGAAAAATTAATCCTACGTACCATTGTTGTCTGAGCACAGAGCCCAGAGCCGTTTTGATGTAGGTATTGGTTGGTAGTTGATACTTTTTAGTTCTTACAATCATTTTATCGAATTGCTTTTAAGCTAATGTCTAAACTTGTATAGGAATGCGTGAGTGCCCCCACTGAGATGTAATCCACACCAGTTTCTGCGATCTCACTTATGTTTTTTTCGTTGATACCACCGCTGGCTTCAGTTTCCATTCGTCCACCGATCAGTCGTATTGCCTCGCGGATATCAGAAGGCAGCATGTTGTCGAGCATTACTCGATCCACATGTCCGGTATCTATTACTTGCTGAAGCTCCTGAAGGTTCCGAACTTCCACTTCTATTTTCAAATTCAGGCTATTTTCTTTCAGATAATTTACCGTGGACAGAATCGCATTTTTGATTCCACCAGCGTAATCTACATGGTTGTCCTTTAGCATCACCATGTCATACAACCCAAAGCGGTGATTTACACCTCCACCGATGACTACCGCCCATTTTTCAGGAAGTCTGAAGTTGGGAGTCGTTTTCCGAGTGTCCAAAAGTCGGGATTTGGATCCTTTGATCAGCTGGGTCATCCTTCGCGTATACGTGGCAATTGCACTCATTCTTTGCAGACAGTTCAGGACTAGTCGTTCTGCACTTAGAATTGCCTGTGCATTTCCTTTGACGATAAACCCAATATCACCATTGGTGACATAATTTCCATCTTGTTTGAAAAACTCGATTTCAATGTTCTTATCAACATAGTGAAAGATGCGTTCGGCTAGGGTCAGTCCAGCGATGATGCCTTCATCTTTGATTAAAAGCTGTGCCTCGCTAACCTGATCAGCCGGAATGCTGCCAAGCGAACTATGGTCTCCATCACCTATGTCTTCTGACAAGGCGGTCTTGATGAAGTAGCGAATGTTTTGCTCTGTTAGGTATGGACCTGTCATAAGACCGCAAAATTAGGAAAGAAACCCATTTTCCGGTTCATTTAAACCGTTTATTCTTTGCTGAAATTGATGGTGTCAATTTTGAATTGATCTTTCACCTTTTTGATCACCATTACCACACGGTATTTACCTCCATCAACCGTATAGGTTCCTATGGTGTATTTTAGGCCTTCGGGCGATGCACCCTGGTGAATGTATTGAAACCCTTTGGGTGGGTTTTTGAGAAAAAAATCTTTTAGAATCACCTCAGCCTGTGACACACTGTAGTTGGATGTTTTACCATCCATTTTTATTTCCATGTTGGCATTACAGTATTTGATGAGCTCCTTGGAACTACCTGCCTTCATGGCCGTGCTGATATTGCTTAATATCTCATCCTGCTGAATGGTTGACAGGTTCAAGAGGATGGTTACCCACAGTAGTGACGCATTGATCATGGTATAAAGTTATCGAAAATTATGCCACAATTGAATTTCTGATCAGTATTAACCGATTTTCTTGTAAATCCCTTAGATGATGAATATTATATTTGCCTCATGAATAAGAAAGTAATTTTGATGATCCTAGACGGTTGGGGAATAGCCCAGGACAAAACCGTCTCTGCCATAGATAAAGCAAACACACCATTTGTAGATAGCCTTTATGGCAAATACCCAAACAGTAAGTTGGAAGCTTCTGGTTTGGCCGTGGGATTACCTGAAGGTCAAATGGGTAATTCAGAAGTTGGACACATGAACATTGGTGCAGGAAGGATTGTGTATCAGGATTTAGTAAAAATCAACAATGCAGCAGAAGATGGGTCACTGGCTAAGGAAAAAGAATTAGTAGCGGCATTTGATTATGCCAAAAGCAATAACAAAAAAGTACATTTCATCGGACTGGTTTCCGATGGCGGAGTGCATTCTCACATCAAACACTTAAAAGGTCTGCTTTCAGCGGCTAAAGCTAATGATTGCAATCAAGTGTACGTTCATGCCTTTACAGATGGCAGAGACTGTGATCCAAGAAGTGGTAAAGGGTTTGTCAAGGAACTCGAAGAACACATGGCTAAGACAACTGGCCAGCTGGCTTCCATTACCGGAAGGTACTATGCCATGGATCGCGATAAGCGATGGGAGCGGGTAAAACTTGCATATGATGCCATGGTGAATGGTGCGGGCGAAGTGGAAACAGATGACCTACAGGGAGCGATGCAGTTGTCGTATGACAATGACATTACTGACGAGTTCATCAAACCAATTATCAACAAAAGCAACGGAGCGAAAATAGAAGCAGGCGATGTAGTGATGTGTTTCAATTTCAGAACCGATCGCGGTAGAGAAATTACTCAAGTGCTGACTCAGGAAGACTTTGCCGATCACGGCATGAAGAAGTTGGATCTTTATTATCTGACTATGACCAATTACGATGACACTTTTAAGGGAGTAAAAGTCGTGTTTGACAAGGACAATTTAAAAATGACTTTGGGTGAGGTGCTGGCGAATCACGGCAAGAAGCAAATCCGTATAGCGGAGACGGAGAAATACCCACACGTAACATTCTTCTTTTCAGGAGGACAAGAAACTGAATTTGATGGAGAGACGCGTCTGATGTGTCCATCACCAAAAGTGGCTACCTATGACTTACAGCCTGAAATGAGTGCCGGTGATATTCGAGACAAGATCATTCCAGAATTGGAGAAAGAAGAAGTTGACTTTGTTTGTTTAAACTTTGCCAACCCTGATATGGTAGGCCATACGGGTGTGTTTGAAGCTGCCGTAAAAGCCTGCGAGACGGTAGATGCTTGTGCAAAAGCAGTTGTAGAAACCGCTCTGGAACATGGGTACAGCAGTATCATTATTGCGGATCATGGAAACTCAGACATCATGATCAATGCAGATGGTTCCCCGAATACGGCGCATACAACCAATCTGGTTCCCTGCATCTTAGTGGATAAGGACTATACCGGGCCTTTGAAAGATGGTAAACTAGGCGATCTGGCACCGACTATTTTGAAAATGATCGGTGTACCAAAACCGGAAGAAATGACCGGTGATGAATTGCTGTAAAATGAGGATTCCCTTATTGGTGATTTTAGCGGCTTTTTTGGCTGTTGGTTGTCAACAAAATGAGCGTTCAGTCAAAGAATTGAATGCTTATTTTGACCTGGATTCTTTGTTGGACGAGCAGGCTGCCGTGCTCTACGACCGTGGAGCTCAGGTACAAAAAAAGGTTGTTATGGATGGCGAAACAGAGCAACGCACCTTTGTACCAGACACCGCAGAGTGGAAGTCGGAGTTAGCGATCATTCGTGACTTCAATATCAACAAGCCATATTTTGTGGGCTCCTTTAAACTGGTTCGGGAAGGAGACGTGCTAAAGCATGAGGCGACCTCCGAGAATGTGGACATCACCCGATTTGAGCTATTTTATGAAGGAGACGCGTTGGTGCGTATCGAGTCCTTTCTGGATGAAGAGAAGTACATCTATAGCAATAAAAGAAAACTAACCCTGACATTTGAAAGTGGACTTTTAAGTTCGTATCAAATAGTTGGCTATCAGAAAATGATCCTACAAGAGGAAGTCGATTACGAGATTTCGGGATCAATCAGTGTAAAATGAGCAAAGAGCAGAAGAAGCGGATTAGTAGAGATGGCTTTAAAAACCTTCTCGGGATATTTAAATACATGTGGCCATACAAAGCCTCATTCATCGTAGGGCTGGTATTGTTAATTGTATCGAGTTCTATTTTCATGGTTTTCCCATACATATCGGGAAAATTAATTGACCTGGCTTCAGGAGATCAGACCTGGATTATTGATAACGTTGGAACGGCTGCCCTTGTCCTATTGGGTGTTCTGTTCTTTCAGAGTGTAGTGTCCTTTTTTAGGGTGGTCCTTTTTGCTCGGGTAACCGAAAATGCCATGGCTGGTATTCGTGTGGAGCTATATGAGCGATTGATGGCTTTGCCCATTACTTTTTATGATAAGAACAGAGCTGGAGATTTGATCAGCCGCATTTCCAATGATGTCACTATTTTACAAGGCACGTTTTCTACGACACTCGCTGAGCTTATTCGTCAGTTCATCATTTTGATTACGGGTATCGGATTGATTTTTTACCTCACTCCTGCACTGAGTGTATTCATGCTTGCCACCTTTCCAGTAATTATCCTTGTGGCGATCTTTTTTGGTCGATTTATCCGAAAGTTATCTAAGCAAACACAGGAAGAGTTGGCAACAGCCAATGTCATTGTGGAAGAAACGGTTCAGAGCATCCACGCAGTGAAGTCGTACACTTCTGAAATATTTGAAATTGCCCGTTATGGTAAGTCAATGAGCTCGGTTGTGAAGACCGCACTGCGAGTGGCAAACTGGCGTGGAGCATTTATCTCCTTTATCATATTTATGCTTTTTGGTGGTATTGTAGCCATCATGTGGTATGGAGCCAAGTTGGTTCAGTCGGGTGAAATGACTGTAGGAGATTTACTTCAGTTTATTCTTTATACCACGTTTATTGGTGCTTCCATCGCTGGTTTAGGTGATCTTTTTGGTCAGGTAGCAAAAGCCGTGGGCGCAGCGGAGCGTATTTTGGAGATTCAGGACGAAGTGCTCGAATGGAAGGCTGGTCAGGCGCCAAAAGCGCTTGATCTAAAAGGTGACATTTCGTTCGAAAATATCCAATTCACTTATCCAACCAGACCAGAGGTAAGCGTTCTGAACGATATTAATCTTCAGATTAAAAAAGGCCAAAAAGTAGCATTAGTTGGTCATAGTGGAGCTGGTAAATCGACGATCGTACAGCTATTGATGAAATTTTATCCATTAAATGGAGGTAAGATCACTATTGGCGGACAAGACATCTCAGATTTGGATGTGCAGTCTTTACGTTCTCATGTTGGTATCGTACCCCAAGAGGTTATATTATTTGGAGGTACCATCGAAGAAAACATCAAGTATGGAAAGCCCGAAGCAACTCATGAGGAGGTCATTGATGCAGCGAAAAAAGCGAATGCCCTGGACTTTATTGAAAAATTTCCAGAGGCTTTTGAAACGACCGTAGGTGAGCGTGGTGTAAAGCTTAGTGGTGGTCAGCGTCAACGTATTGCCATAGCAAGAGCGGTACTTAAAGATCCCGACATCCTGATTTTGGATGAAGCAACCAGCTCTCTCGATGCAGAGTCGGAACATCTGGTACAGCAAGCATTGAACGAACTGATGAAAGGGCGTACAACCATCATCATTGCGCATCGATTAGCGACTATTCGCACAGTAGATCAGATTTATGTGTTGGATCAGGGGGAGATTGTTGAGTCAGGAAGCCATGAAGAGCTGTTGGCTCGGGAGCAAGGATCTTACAAAAGTTTTATTGAGCTTCAGCTTCAGGATTAAAGACGCTTGGTCAGAGCCATTTACGGCTTTTCATAATAATAATCATGGCTAAAGCTACCGTGCCGAGGAGCGTATAAAACCCCTTTGGGTAGGCCCATTCCCAAGTAAGCTCGGGCATGTTTTCAAAGTTCATTCCATAGATACCCGCAATGAATGTGAGCGGTATAAAAATAGAAGACATCACTGTCAGCACTTTCATTACCTCATTCATTTTATTGCTAAGCTGAGAAAGGTAAAGATCCATGACACTATTGAGGATTTCCCGGTAGGTATCCAGGTTTTCAACCACTTGCACTGCATGATCATATGAGTCCCTTACGAACATCAGGGTTTGATCGGCAAAGAAGTGATCGCTGGAGTTTTTGGAAATGGTGTGTACTACGTCACGAACCGGATACATGTATCTCCTGAGTTGGATAAGGTCACGTCTGATCACCTGAATGTCTGCCAGTTGTATTCGCTGTGGTTTTCTGACTACCAGATCATCGAGTCGTTCTATTTTGTTCCATACCTGATCCAGTGTTTCGTAGTAAAAATCAATGACCACATCCATTAGCATGTATGCCAAATAATCAGAACCACGTTTTCTGGCTCGGCCTTTACCATTTCTCAGGCGATTTCGAATGTCATCAAAGACGTCTCCGGGTTTTTCCTGAAAGCAGATGACATAATGCTTGTGAGCAATGATACTCACCTGCTCGATATCAATCATATTGACTTTTTCGATGTGGTTGATCATCTTCATGGAAATGTAAAGGTGCTCATCAAACTCTTCCACCTTTGGACGTTGGTTGGTATCTAGAATATCCTCTAAAGTGAGCGGGTGCAGACCCATGAGTTTACCAATGGATGAAATGATCTCTATGTCGTGCAGTCCCTGAATGTTAATCCATGTGATGGAATTCGGGTGGTTGAATTGTTCTAACTCATCCACATCCTTTATTACTACTTCATTGATAAAGTCGTCTGTGTAATCGATCACCTGGATTTTGATTTGATCGGTGTAGACTTTACCTGTATAAATAAGGCTACCTGGCGCCTGTCCCGTTCGAGGGCGTTTTCGGCTAACAGATAATGGTACGTATTTTATTGGATTAAGCTTGTTTAGCTTTTTGAGTTCGCTAAGTGGATTGTTCATGCAAAGACCTCTTCGGTTTCTGGTTGTCTGTTTTTGGGTGCATCATCTGGCAGGCATATCCCTGGTGGAAGATCAATATCCGGCGGTAAAGATACAGGCAAACCTCCTTCATCATCACTGTCTGTGTCGTTGTTGCCTTTGTTTTTATTATTTCTTAAAAAGACAAATACGATCAAAATGGTGTAAAGTATTCCACAAAGTATGACATCTACAAGCATATGACGACTTCAAGAAAACCGTGATTTCGATAAAAGTTAATCAAAAAACGTCCATTTTACTGCTTTGTTTAACAGAAATGAATTGATTTTCTAGGCTAGTTTTCTTATTGCTATATATTTACTTACTTTGTGCTTCCGAAAATTGCCAGCTTTTGGGAGCGCCCTAAATTTATTCGTAACGTATGTTGTTAACCTTGTTCTCCGGTGAAAATGAAGGACTCTTGTTTGGAGTCTTCGGAGTAGTAATTATCGCCTTTCTATTGGTTGACTTGGGAGTTTTTCACAAAGCACACCACAAAGTCACCCAGCGTGAAGCCCTTTTACAGACCTTGTTTTGGGTTGCCGTTTCTGTAGTTTATGGAATGGTCATCTACTTTTTTGGTGATGGCCCAACGGCATCATTCGAGTTTTTCTCTGCTTATGTAACGGAAAAGGCGTTATCCATTGATAACATTTTTGTGATTCTTCTCATTTTGAGATACTTCAACGTGAAAGAAGAGTATTATCACAATATCCTGTTTTGGGGTATACTGGGAGCAATCGTCTTTAGAGCGATTTTCATCTTTGTTGGGGCATTCCTGATTGCACAATTTCACTGGATACTTTACATTTTCGGCGCATTTCTTATTTACTCTGGAATTAAGATTTTCGGAGAAGAAGGAGACCCTGAATTGGAACCTGAAAAGAACCCAATCATGAAATGGTCTAAGAAGATTTTCCCTTTTACTGATAAACCAGCCGAAGGTAAGTTTTGGATTAAGGAAAATGGCAAAAGATTATTCACTTCGCTTTTCCTCGTAATTATATTGATCGAATCTACCGATTTGATTTTCGCTGTTGATTCTATTCCAGCTGCATTTGCGATATCGCAAAATGAATTTGTGATTTATACGTCCAATATCTTCGCTGTAATGGGCTTAAGAGCAATGTTCTTTCTCCTTGCGAATGTTTTGGATAAGTTTTACCTGTTACAGAAAGGCTTATCGCTCGTGCTCATATTCATTGGAGCTAAAATGATGCTGGAGATGGACATTATACAGCAAGGGCTTGGCTGGGTATTCGGTACGGATCATATCCACATACCAATATTCCTTTCGTTTGGAGTGATCATGGTTGTGCTTGCAGGGTCAATTATCTTCTCGCTGATCTTCCCTAAGAAACCAGAAATGGTAGAAGCAGAAGTAGACGCTTAAGCGACTACTTCTTAAATCCTATTTTATTTCCTTTCCAGCCATTCTCTTCTATAGATTTGGCAGAATCAAGAACCTTTTCCTTGAGAGAGTCTTTGTATTCCTGAAGGTTTTTTGAAATTGCTTTATCGAAAGCGCCAATCATCTCAGCAGCTAGAATTCCAGCATTCTTAGCTCCGTCCAGGGCCACTGTGGCGACTGGGATGCCACCAGGCATTTGAAGAATCGACAAAATAGAGTCCCACCCATCTATGGAGTTTCGAGACTTAACTGGCACGCCAATAACAGGTAATGTAGTAAGTGAAGCCACCATGCCCGGCAAGTGAGCCGCTCCACCTGCTCCTGCGATGATTACTTTGATGTCACGACCAGCAGCGCTTTCCGCATACTCCACCATCCTATATGGCGTGCGGTGAGCTGACACTACAGTTACTTCTATCGCTACACCGAGTTCTTCCAGGATATCTGCGGCTTCCGCCATTACGGATAGGTCTGACTGACTTCCCATAATGATTCCTACTTGTGGCTTACTCATGCTTTTACTTTTAAGATTTCTTTTACTTTTAGTGCCTTCTCTTTCAAAGATACGGTGTTTTCATCCGTAATGGTGATATGACCCATCTTGCGAAATGGTTTGGTTACCTTCTTACCATAGAGGTGCAGGTGCACTCCTGGTATGGATAGCAATTCATTTAGTCCCTCATAGCGGGCATTTCCTTTAAAACCATCTTCTCCCAGTACATTTACCATGGCGGCTGGCTTGATTAATTCTGTGGAACCCAATGGCAAGTCAAGTATAGCTCGTAGATGTTGCTCAAATTGTGAAGTGATGTTAGCTTCTATGGTTTGGTGTCCCGAATTATGGGTACGAGGAGCAACTTCGTTGACGAGAATGTCATTGTCTTGTGTCAAAAACATTTCTACTGCCAGTAAGCCCACCATGTCCAGCTTGGTGATTACATCTTCGGCCAGTTTGTAGGCTTTTTCTTCTATCGCCTTTGTTACTTCTGCTGGCGCAAAAAGGAATTCTACTAAATTGGCAACAGGGTGAAAGACCATCTCTACCAACGGGAAGCACTTCACCTCTCCAGATTCGTTTCTGGCGACAATGACACTTAGTTCTTTCTGAAAATCTACGAGATCTTCTAAAAGTGAAGGCGCATCAAACGCTTTCTCCAGATCTTCTTCCGTTTTCAGTACTTGTACTCCCTGACCATCGTAACCTCCTTTTCCAAGTTTGTTGACAGCTGGTAAAAAGGATTTCTGACGGATCACGTCAGCTTTGTTTTCAGTTAGTACGAAATCGGCCGTTGGGATTCGGTTGGCCTTATAAAAAGTCTTTTGTTTTCGTTTATCCTGGATCAATTCCACGATATTGGGTTGTGGAAACACTTTTTTTCCTTGTGACTCTAGTTCTTTGAGAGCCTGGGTATTGACAGCTTCTATTTCTATGGTCAGCACATCTTTATCCGCACCAAATGCCATGATAGTGTCATAGTCAGTTAACGCTCCTACAGTGAAGGAGTTGGCCATTTTACTGCATGGGGCATTGGGGTCTGGGTCGATCATGTGAATATCCAGGTTAAAGTCAGTTGCCGACTGCAACATCATCCTTCCTAGCTGACCACCACCGAGAACGCCTATTTTTAGATCTGTCACGTCTTTCTTCATGTCGCAAAGATGTGAAGTTTTCGATTAATTGAATTTGGAATAGTAAACCGATCCGGGAAAAATTGTGTTTCACTAAATATGGATAAGAAAAAGGAAGAAAAAGCGAAGAAGCGACTTGAAGAAATGAAGAAAAAAGCACAACAAGACGATGAAGACCAAAGGGATTCCCGAGAACCCAACCAAGAAATACCTCGTGAAGCATTCCGAAAGAATCTGGGCTGTGGTGGGTAATTATATCTCAGTTACTTAAACTGATAGCGTATTCACCATGAACCACGTAGTATCTCGTTGTTTTCATTTAGGACTGCAGCCAGTTCAGAATGGAATCCAAATCGCCTGTTTTCAAATGGATATATGTTAACCCCGACTGGAATGACAAGTCCTTCATCAATTTGTAACCTTTCCCCTAAACCTGCATAAACCTGATATTCTGTCTTTTTTATGAACTGATAGTTAACAACTAGTTCAGGAGAGATATTATATAGCAATGTATTCGCCCCAACTCTAAATTCGGGATTGAATCGCTCACCTAGTTGGTAGCTTACTCCAGCAAAAGAGAGATACGATTGATGATAACTAATCCCGATTTGTGAATAGGCAGTAGTCGATAACAACACAATCAGAGATAGTGTGGTGATGATTTTCATAGTCGGTAGTTTTCGATTGTCACCACAAAAATGACACCAATGCGTCTGACGAATGAAAATTAATTTCTAGGTTTTCTCCGGAAGTTTCTGTTGTTGCTTTTCGGCTTTCGCTTATTGAAATTTGGTTTGTTTCCTTTTGGTTTTTGAATGTCTCCAGGCTTTTCAGTTGGTTCATAGCCCGCAATCACTTCTAAAGGCAGGTCTATGCCAATCAGCTTTTCAATACTTTTTAAATAAGCTATTTCATCTACACTCACCAAAGAAATGGCCTCTCCACTGGCACCAGCACGTCCTGTACGTCCAATTCTGTGAACATAATCTTCAGGGACGTTGGGTAATTCGTAATTGATCACATGAGGAAGAAGCGGGATGTCTAGTCCACGAGCCGCGATATCTGTAGCAACTAATACTCGAATTTCATTGCTATGTAGTGCCGCAAGTGCTTTCGTTCTGGCTGATTGACTTTTGTTTCCATGAATGGCCATGGCCGACACATCGCACTTTACCATTTTTTGAGTCAGTCTGTTTGCTGCGTGTTTCGTTCTGGTAAACACCAATACTTGCTGCCACTTGCCTCCAGCGATCAAATCAATAATGGCATCTGACTTTTGCTTTTTGTCTACCTGATAAGCTCGCTGGTTGATTTTTTCAACCGTCGTGCTCTCGGGAGTTGCTTCAACCACTGCAGGGTTATTCAGAAACTCTTTGGTCAATTTCTTAATCTCATCCGAGAAAGTGGCTGAGAACAATAGGGTTTGGCGCTTATTAGGAAGCAGAGCCAGTATTTTGCGGATATCCCGTACGAACCCCATGTCGAGCATTCGATCTGCCTCATCCAATACCAAGAGTTCAATCTGAGATAATGAAAGAAGGCGTTGATTGTGAAGATCCAGTAACCTCCCCGGAGTAGCGACCAAAATATCCACACCATTTCTGATGGCTTTTACTTGTGGATTTTGATTGACTCCACCGAAAATAACAGTTGATCGCAGGTCTAGATTTTCTCCATATGTTTTCACATTATCAAAAACCTGCGCTGCCAGTTCCCTTGTTGGAGTAAGCACCAGGGCTCTGATTGGTCGTTTTTTACCCAGAGTTCTACTGCTGAGCAATTGAAGCATAGGTAACGTAAAACCTGCCGTTTTACCGGTTCCAGTTTGTGAAGAGGCCAATAAATCTCGTCCTGCTAAAATCTGAGGAATGGCCTTGGCTTGAATGGTGGAGGGATTTTCGTAGCCTTTCTTGCGAACGGCTGATAGGATGGATTGATTTAATCCAAGTTTTTCAAATGACATATAAATTGTTTTTGAGATGACAATCTATTGTTCTAGTGCCATTTCGTTTACGAGGCAAAGTTAGTCTATTTATTTTCGGTAGTTGTATGGCCTGATCCGACTATTTTTAGGATCAGATTAACCCTTCCTGAACGGCAATTCTCACTAATCCGGCCACTTTATTCACTTGTAGTTTCTCCATGACTGTTTTCCGGTGGGTTTCAACGGTCCTTACAGCAATAAATAATTCTTCTGCTATTTCTTTATTGGATAGGCCCTCTGCCACGTGCTTCAGGATTTCTGTTTCTCTTGGGGTGAGTGCACTGAGTTTAGCCACATTTGATTTCCCTATTTTGCTGGAATTATGAAGTAATGCTTGCATGGCGTCTTGCGAGTAAAACTTGTCTCCCTTCGCTACTTTTTCCACACAAGCGATGAACTCCGTTTCATCGGCATTCTTGGAAACGTATCCCATAGCACCTAGATCCATAGCTTTCTTCACGGTGTTTTTATCCACGTGCATCGTGAGTATCACGAAATGCGTCTCGGGAAGTCTGGCTCTAACCTTCTCCATCAATTCCAGGCCATTTAGTTTTGGCATGTCCAGGTCCATCAGGACAATTTGTGGCTTGAGAATTGGTATTCTCTCTAAAGCTTCCAAGGGATCGTTGAGTATAGTGATTACCTCAAATCTGGGATGATCTGTAAAAAACTGGCTTACACCTTTAGCGACAAGTTCATGATCGTCTACTATGGCTATGTTTTTTTTCATGCAATGGGAATACTGACAGTTGCTGACGTGCCACTTTCGAGGCTCGGAGTGTAATTTACAGAACCTTTGACCATATCCAGTCTGCTTTTGATGTTTAAAAAGCCTTGGCCATCTGTTTTAGCTCCGTCGAGACCCTTTCCATTGTCTTCTACAAAGAGGACTAACTTATCCTTGTTCTTGAGTAGCTGTACAGAAACCTCGGATGCTCCAGAGTGCTTGATTACGTTGTTGATCAATTCTTGGAGCACTCGGTAGAGACTAATTTCTACCCGCTCCTCGAATCGTTGGTCGACATTGTGATGTTCAAAGTCGTATTGGATATCTGAAAATTTGAAGCTGTTTTGTAGCAGGTCTTCAATGGCACCTATCAGACCATAGTCCATTAAGGTGCGGGGCATCATCTGATGAGATACCTGGCGTACTTCTTCAGCGGATTTGGAAAACTGCTCGGATATTAACTCCAAATCTTCCCGCTGTTCATCGTCGTTCACTTTACCGACCATGTTATTGAGAGCCATTTTCAATGCGCTGAGTTGCTGACCGATACCGTCATGCAGGTCTTTACTAATTCGTTTTCGTTCTTCCTCTGTAGCAATGATGATACTCTCAAAACCACGTTCCTTTTCGGATAGAATGGCGGCTTGAAGTTTTTGGTTTTGTTTGGCGCGATACTGATTGTAAAAGACCAGGCCGAATAAAATAAGAATCACCAGTCCCCCAATCAGCCCGGCTATTTGAAGCTGTTGAGTTCTGAGACTGGCTTCTTTTTCACTTAGTTGTAGCTTTTGATTGGCAATTTGTTGTTCTTTTTGGGCTGTAGCATATTTTGTTTCCAGTTCGAGAACCTTGGTTCGAGACTCTAAGTTGATAACTGAATCTTCATAGGCCTCAGCAACTTTCAATTTTTCCAACGCGGCTTGATAATCACCTATACTTTCCAGGAATCGAGCGTAGTTCAATTCAACCAGATAGATTTCACGCTTAGAATCTGCTTCAAACGCCAAATCTTCAGACTCTTCCAGTAGTTTAAGTGCTTCTGTTTGATTACCCAATTTTATGTAAAGCTCTGCAAGGTTGGTCATGCTTTGAGCTGTGCCTAAAATATTCTTAAGGTCTTTCCTTATTGCAATGGCTTTTTTGTAATAGAAAATGGCAGAGTCCGGGTTGTAGATGGCATGATGATAATTCCAACCAAAATTATTATAGAGCATGCTGACACCGCGCAGATCATTAATTTCTTGAAAATACTTCAATGATAAGCGATATAGCCCCAGCTCTTCTTCATAGCGACCTTGATTGCCAATAGCCAGTCCAAGATTGAGGTATCCTATACCAAGGCTGCGTGTTGATGCGCTGCTTTTTAGCTTAAGATTTAAAGCCTTTCTTAGGTATTCTTCTGCTTTTTGATAGTTGCTTTGATTGCTAAAAAGCAGTCCAAGGTTACCTAGTGAGGCAGCAATCTTTAATGAATCTCCAAGTTGGTTTCTATATTCGAGAGATTTGATTAAATAGATTCCCGCAGAGTCATTTTCCCCTTGATTGCTGTATAAAAGGCCAAGGTTGTTTGTGCTCTCTGAGAGCTCGGCTGTGTCCTGAGAAGTACATCTGGAAATGTTCTCCAGAAGAAGGTTTTTTGCTTCTTCAAGTTTTCCCTGATCTTCTAGGATGGCGGCCCACACTCGTATGTAGCGGAGTGAGTCCTTTCTTGTTGTAATGGATAAGTTTTTCAGTAGCGTGTAGGCCGAGTCAGTGTTGTACGTCTTTACATCGGCTATGTTGTTGAAAACGGAATCTGCAAGGTCCTGTCGTAGACCAGTAGAGACACACAGTACACCTAATAGAATAATGAAGTAACGATTCATAAAGCAGTTGAAAAAGGAGGCGATGCTGAAAAATAGCAAACTGGATTGATCCCTTCAAGAGAATCACCAAAAACCTACTCACTTACAAAAACACGCTTTACACGCTGACTCACGTTGGTCAGTATTTCATAAGGTATGGTCTGGCTCCAATAGGCCAGGTCTACTATACTTGGGTTGACCCCAAAGACAATTACTTCGTCACCAACTTTGGCATCCATACCCGTAACATCGATCATCGTCATGTCCATGCATACATTGCCGATGGTTCGCGCTTTTTTTCCATTCATCATGACATAGGCATTGCCATTGCCAAAAAGGCGCGTGTAGCCATCAGCATAGCCTAAGGCAATGGTGGCTATCAGTGAGTCTTTTTCTGCGAGACCTTTTCTGGAGTAACCAATGGATTCACCTGCTTTTACAGCTTTGATCTGGGAGATTTTGGTTTTCAGTTGGCTGATTGGGCGAAGACCCGATACCTCCTGCGAACTATCAAATCCGTAGAGGCCAATGCCTAATCGTACCATATCATAATGAAACTGTGGCCATCGGGCAATTCCCGCAGAATTTACGGCGTGCTTTAGCGGTCGGTATCCGATAGCTGAAGATATTTTGTCATAGGCTTGATCAAATAGTGCCGCCTGATTTTTCGTAAAAGCATCTTCCTCTTTGCTATCTGAGCTGCTGAAATGGGTGAAAATACCACCTATTTTTATGTGAGGATTTTGACTCAATAAAGTGATGAGTGTGCCTATTTCCGATTGATCAAAGCCTAACCGGTTCATCCCTGTTTCTATTTTGAGGTGAATAGGCGGAATAGATTCGGTAGTCGCTATCAAATGCTCCAACATGGCCAGGCTATAAATCTCGGGTTCCAGGTCAAAAGCGGATAATAGGGAAAAGCTATCCCAACCAACATTCATAATCATGATGGGTATCTTAATGCCTTTACGGCGGAGGTTGATGGCTTCATCGAGATAGGCAACTCCCAGGTAATCTACCTGGTGGTATTGCAGTAAATGAGCGATCTCGTCTACACCTACACCATAGGCAAAAGCTTTCACCATCACCATGAGTTTGGTGTTCGGTTTCAGCTTTTTACGATAGCTATTCAAGTTGTGCGTGAGCGCTTCAAAATTTACTTCCAATACGGTACCGTGGCTTTTCTCCTCCAGATATGCCACGATTTTCTCCAGGCCGAAACTTCGAGCTCCTTTTACTAGTATGGTTTCATCAACGAACTTTGGTGCTTCTTTTAAAAATGAGGAAACATTTTCAAACGCCTCAAAAGGGATATTGAATTGCTTTTTAGCCGTTTGGATTTCGTTCCCAATACCTATCAATCTGTCTATTCTATGGTTAGTGAGTAGTGTGTTTACTTCACTATATAGTTCGTCTGTGGACTTACCAGATTGTAAAATGTCTGATAGAATCACTGTCTTTTCCTGCTTGTGTGGTTGTTGTTTTAGGTAATCCAGTGCCACCTGCAGACCCAAAATGTCATTGTTGTAGGAGTCATCCAGGATATAGGTATTGTTCTGGCCTCTCTTGAGTTCCAGTCTCATGGGGACTGGTTTTAACTCATCAATTCCCTGCTGTATATTGGCTTCTGACTCTCCTAAGATCAAAGCAAGGGAAATTCCATGAAACAGGTTTTCTAAATCCAATGGGTTGGTCCATGCGGTTTTGAAAGAGTAGGTGGTGTCATGATATTTCAGGACAAACTTTCCTTCCACTGACTGAAAGTTTAATACCGCTTCTTGTTGGTCTATGTCCCAAGTAACCAGCTTGAAAGAACCTCTTACGAGTGCCTTTCTGACCAGCTCATGATTATATCGACAAATGACCATGTCACATTTCTTAAATAGAGCAGCCTTTTCATGGAGTTTGGCTTCAAGACTTGAAAATCCTTCCGAGTGTGCTTCCCCAATGTTGGTAAAGAGACCGATAGTAGGCTGGATGATTTCTTTGAGTGAACCCATCTCACTTTCCTTCGAAATTCCAGCTTCGAAAACACCTACTTCATGAAAGTCTTGAAGACCTAGTACCGAAAGAGGAACGCCCAATTGTGAGTTGTAGCTCTTTGGACTTTTAATTACCTGAAACTGATGACTGAGGAGTGTACTCACCCATTCTTTAACAATGGTTTTACCATTGCTTCCAGTGATTCCCACTACGGGTAGTTGGAATTGTTCCCGGTGATATGTTGCAAGCTTTTGTAAAGCAGATAACACATTGGGGACATGAACGAGATTGATGTCAGCATTTCGAAGAGTAACATCTCTGCTAACCAGAAAATTTTTAGTGCCTTTCTCCAGTAGTGCTGGGATGTAATCGTGCCCATCATGGTGTGCTCCTGGCAATGCAATGAACAACTCATTAGAGGCGCCAGTTGCTTTCCGAGAATCATACACATAGGTTTGGATATCCACATCCTGATAATGGTGGATAACAGAAGCATTTATAATTGAAGCAATTCTGCTGATGTGCATGGCACTAAATTAACCTGATTTGGCTATACGAGATTAGCAAAACCTTAAGAACTCATAAATCTGCCTTTTCCAACTAAGGAGAATCCATTCTCCAATTGAAAAATAAACCAAAAGATATTACGGGCTGGTCTCCTCTGCCTTGCCTACCGGCAAAGACAGATTTTCTTATGATATGACCGGGTCACGATAACAGTTTAGGAATTTTTATTTCTCATCAAATTACCAATTCCAATTCAAACTGATCAATTTCGTTTGCAAATCCTAAAGTTTCTAAGGCTCCAATTGTCTCAATCTCTGCTTCTGGAATATTAAGTAATGTCAGATCGGAGTTGGCTGATAGTCTTTGACATTCGGCAAGAAGCGAACGCCCTATTCCCTGAGATCTGTGGTTTGGGTGAATTGCCAGCTGTGAAATTCGACCAAGTTTGGGTTGGAAAATTAGATGACCGACGGTCTGATTATTTTTTTCCGCGATCAGGATTGTCTCATTTTTGAGGTTATGTTTTAACTGCTCCGTACTATCCATGAAACAAGGCTCAAAACTTATATTAGCCGAGAGTTCTGGTAGCCACGAGTCTGCCGTACGTATTGAAATAGCCTGATCACTCGTTATTTCTTGCTTCAGTTTATAACATTTCAAAACTCGGGTGAATTGAAACCCAAGGGACTCATAGAGATTTAGGGCTTTTTTGTTTTTATCGATGACTTCCAGCAATATTCGCTCCGCGCCAGATTCCTTAATTCTGCCAAACAGGAACTCGTATAGTTGAAACCCTAATCTGGAACCCCTGTGGTTTATTCGGGTGCCTGTTCCACCATTATAAACCGTTTTTTTTCCTTGATAAGTATTTAGTGCATGAAGGATGAACGAAACCACACGGGCATTGCCCATTACAACTCCGCTCAACTCGTTCGCAATGTTCAGTTTAGAGTAAATGCGCTCGTGAAAAGTTTCTTTATCAGGACTAAAAGAAACAAAATAGCTTGAAAATGCATCGATGAATGCATTGTGTAACTCATCGAAATGGTGGTCTTGATAGGAACAGAACTTAATGTCCATTCCCTTTTATTCGTGAAAACTTAACAATGGAATATCAAGATCAATAGCGATGTTTTTGGTCACGGACTTTCGAAACAGCTTCTCGAAGAATGAATATTCCCGAGGGATCATAGCGAGCATATCCAACTCGTGAGCTTTTGTAAAGTCAACGATTCCTTTGGTTATAGAGTCTGCTTCAACAGTTCGGGCAGAACAGTCGTAATCTTTGAACCGACTAGCAATGTCTTTTAAGAGCTTTTGGTCTTGAGCACTTAATTTGGTAGGGTCATCCACAATAGAAAAGACATAGATTTTTGCATCGAATAGTTTGGCAAATACGCCAATTAAATCCAGTCTTTTAGTGTTTTTGATGGCTGATAAATCCGAGGCAAAACCGATATTCTTAGGAGCAAAAGTTTTAACGTTTTCAGGAATAACCACCACGGGAACTTTGGAAGTCTCTATGATATCCGTTGCTCGGGTTCCGATAAGGTGCTCAATAGCGCCATGCTCAGATCGAGTTCCCATGACGATAAGATCGATGTTTTTCTGCTCAGACTCTGAATAAATCGCGTCTGTTAAGTAAGAGATGAACCGATCAGCTTCATGAGGCACATCTTTCAGTTCGATAATTTCGGATTCCAGCTCAGCGAAACTCTGCTTTACCTGATTTTCATAATCCACCATAATCGAATCGATCAGGCTTCCACCCACAAAATCCGGGTGGGGATGATGAACGTGTACTGCATTAACCATGTGAATTTTGGCGTCTAACGATTTAGCTAGCTTAATGGCTGCCTTCAGCGCATTTTTAGAGCAAGCAGAAAAGTCAATTGGTACGAGTATATTTTTAATGTTCATCTTTCCAGGCTTCTTGTGTTCAGAATAAAAGTAAAGTGCTTAAAGCAAATTCCCAACTAAATGGGATGATCATATTTATGACTTTTTTCAGGTGAAAAGATGTTTCGGTTCTACAAGATCTTTTTTCTAGTTTCTAATTCATAAGAAACCTATTATCTTCACCCCCTGAATTGAAAATACTTAGTTATGCCAATCGAGATAGGAAGTTTCGAAGAGTTCTCACAGTATATCGGTAAAGATTTGGGGACTTCTGACCCGCTTGAAATTACCCAGGAGCAAATCAACCAGTTTGCAGATGCCACTAATGATCACCAGTGGATTCATGTAGATTTAGAGAAGGCTAAAGAAGGTCCGTTCGGTCAGCCTATAGCACATGGTTACCTCACCTTGTCCTTGGTGCCACACATGTGGGAGCAGATCATGATTGCTAAGAATCTGAAGATGATGGTAAACTATGGAATGAACAACTTAAAGTTCCAACAACCTGTTCCGGTCGGAAGTAAACTGGTCTTATCCGCTCATCTCGAAAATGTAACGAACCTTAGAGGAATCTGTAAGGCGGAGATAGGTGCCAGGATGGAAGTGGAAGGCATGAAAAAGCCAGCCTTCACAGCTACCATGATTTTACTTTACCATTTCGATTCTTAAATGTCAATAAGCCCTTTTCTTGAATAACACGGCATCTATTGAGTATTTGCCAGCTCCCATAATAAAGATGGCCAGGTAACCAATCAAGTACATCAGGGAATGCTCTTTATCACCAAGAGGATCGCCGGCATGGGCAATAAATGCTGCAGTAAGCATGGTGATCATCAGCGGTATCAAAATGGCTCGGGTAGTCATGCCAAGGATCAATAGCACGGAGCAAGCAAACTCGGCTGAAATGGCCAACACCAGGGAGGTATAGCTTCCCAGTCCCATGAAATCCATAAAACGTTCACTTAGACTATCGAATCGGGTCAGCTTGCCGTATCCGTGAGGGATCATTAGCACACCGAACCCAATTCTTAGTATTAAGGAGGCCCAGTTGATTTTTGCTGATTTGGTATAAGGAGCAAGAAAGTTGTGAATCATGTTATTGGTATGGGTATTCTGCAAAATTAATCAAAGACAAACTTCCAGCTACCATTTGTTTGCTTTTTCCAGACGGTCACGAGAGATGTCATTGGATTACGAGAAAAGGGAGAAAAGAATGGTGAAGTGAAAAGTGGGATATACTGGATTCGAACCAGTGACCTCTGCCCTGTCAAGGCAGCGCTCTAAACCAACTGAGCTAATATCCCTAAAAGAGGTCAAAAATAGGTTAAGCGATTACAAATTAAAAGAGGGGTCAGTAAAAGCTCGTTCTTATTTTTTCGTGGCCTTGAAAATTCAGTTCGATTAGAGAAGTTCAAGAGTGTTAATTACTTGATTTGAAATAAAAAAGCAAACAGGGATGTGCTGGATTCGTTGCAGCGGCGGATTGTCGGGGACGCCTTGTCAAGGCGGTGCTATAAACCCTGCCTTTGCCTGCCAGGCAGGCAACTGAGCTAACACTCCATTTATCGAATTCACGAGGGCCAAAAGTAAATCAACTGAATGCAATAAAAAAGTCCGGTAATTAACCGGACTGAAAAAATCTAATTCTTCTGTAATTAGAGCACTACTTCACCATTAAAATAGAGATAAGTGTACTCTTCTGAAGCGGATGTTTTGATTTTGATGTTTTTCTTAAAAACTCCAGCTTTCTTAGAAGTGAACGTTGCAGAGATCGAAGCGGACTCTCCTGGAGCAATCGTTTCTGTTGGGTATTTAACATTGGTGCATCCACAAGAACCTTTTGCTTCTAAGATGGTAACGGACTCATTGCTATCATTGGTAAACTCAAACTCGACCGGAGTACTTTCACCGGCCAGAACTTCTCCAAGATCTACAGAAGTGGCTTTCCAGGAGATGGGACTGACTGCAGCAACAGCGGCTACCGCTATTCCAAGCAGGATAATAAATGTTACTTTTTTCATTTTGTTAAAATTTAGTTGAGTCCAAAGCTGTTTATATGGTACTAGAATCTGTGTTAATGACTCTCAAATGAATGTTAATGAGATGTTAAAGATTCTGGAATCGGTTAATTATCTCCTTATTTTAGGCCCATGAAAAATATGCCGATCCGGATATTGGTGATTGTTGGGGCACTATCCATGGCTGCCATCGTGGTAGTACAGATTTTTTGGATCACGCAGGTAATGGACCGGCAGGAAGAGATGTTTGATCGCTCCGTACAAATGGCTCTGCGCAATGTGGTGGAGTCACTCTGTGAAATCAATGGCAATGATATTCCGAGTAATGATCCGATTGACCAATTGACAAAAAACTATTTCATCGCCAGAACGAACTATAAGATCGATCTTAATTCACTGGATTACCTATTGAAGGCTGAATTGCAGAAGCGAAGCATCGATCTGGACTATGAATATGGAGTTTATGACTGCCAGACCGATCGAATGGTTTACGGCGATTTTGTGGAACTCAATAGCCAACAGGGTAAGGTGAATCCAACCGGGAAACTTCCTAAACTTGTGAATGATGAGTATTACTTCGGGATCTTTTTTCCAGGAAAAACAGCCGGCCTGGTCAATATGCTCGGCATCTGGAAGATCACTTCCCTGCTAATCATGATTATTCTGGTCGTTTTTTCTTATGCGCTGTTCGTCATATTGAAACAAAAGCGTCTCAGTGAAATTCAAAGGGACTTCATCAACAACATGACGCATGAATTTAAAACGCCACTGGCCACTTTGCAGGTTTCTGCTGAGGTGCTTGGCAATGAAGTCAAAGAACCCAGACAAAAGCGATATACTGAGATCATTCGGTCTGAGCTTGGCAGACTGGAGCAACATGTCCACCAGCTGTTGAAAACATCGATGCTTGATCACCATCAGCTCAAAGATGAGGCTATAGCAGTAGCGGAGAAGTTGGAGACGCTTCAGGAAAAATTCACCACCAGAAATCCAAACATGCTCTCGTCTTCCTTAGAAATAAACCCCGGAGTGCGCATTATGGGAGATACGGTCATTTTTGAAACCATCCTTTACAACCTTCTTGACAATGCCTTTAAGTATGGAGATGGACAGGTGGAATTATCGGCAAGGCAACAAGGGAGGTCCATTCAAATTCAGGTTTCCAATCGAGGAAAAACCATTCCACTATCTGAGCGAAAGAAAATTTTCAACAAGTTTTACCGCATTAACCAGGGCGATCTGCACGATGTAAAGGGATTTGGACTAGGGCTTTATTTTGTGAAGCAAGGTGTAAAGTCTATGAAAGGCAAACTACATCTGGACAGCCAGGTTGGACGAACCACATTTGCTATTAAACTCCCTGTGGCATGAAGAATACTGTAAAACTACTTTTGATCGAGGATGACCCCAATCTGTCATTTGTGATTTCTGATCACTTGAGTCACGAGGGATTTGAAGTGATCACTGCTACAAATGGCGAAGACGGGCTTCAGAAGTTTCTGTTATACGATATCAATCTTTGTCTTGTAGATGTGATGATGCCTAAAATGGATGGGTTTACGCTTGCACGTGAAATTCGTAAGCGAAATGAGTTTGTACCCATTTTGTTTTTAACAGCGCGCTCTATGGAGGAGGACCGCTTGAAAGGGTTTGAAATAGGCGGGGATGATTACATTGGCAAGCCCTTTTCTATTGCCGAATTGACGCACCGCATCAATGTATTTATCCGAAGGAGTCGGTCATTGGGTGATATCAATAGACCTTCCACCTCAATCCCAATTGGTGCGTTGTCCTTTTATCCTTCGAATCTGGAGATACACTGTGGTGAGAAAATCACTCCACTCACTCAAATGGAGGCTGATCTACTGAAAATGCTACTCAACAAACGGAATAAGTTGGTTCGGCGTGAAGACATACTGGTGGAAATCTGGGGCGAAAATGACTACTTTAAAGGTAGAAGCCTGGATGTCTTTATCTCCAGGCTTCGTAAGTATCTAAAGGATGATCCTGCTTTGGAGTTGAGAAACCATCATGGTGTCGGGTTTTCTCTAATCGATAGCGATTTTTCTGGTTAGCCGCTTTCCCTCCAGTTCTATTTCCAGGAGATAAATCCCCCTGGATTGATTGGACAAATCAATCATATCTGAGTACTGGCCACTATAGCGCTCAAAGTAGCGGTTAAAAACAGCTTTCCCATCAAGGTTGTAAACGTTGATGGATAGTTCCCCTTCGTCTGGCAAATCAAAACGTAGGCGAAATCTTCCATCAGGTGCGGGATTCGGAAAGAATGTAAGGTTTTCTAATTCAAGAAGCTTCTTTGTATTGACGGTGCTCTTCTTTCCAAAATCATTGGTGTCTTCAGTGATTTTCAAACGCTTTTTAATTACTACCTCAAACTGCTTGTGGACTTTATCACCTTTGGAAGTGTGGTCTAGCTTCAAGATGATCGCCTCACCCAGCGAATCACTAATTGCGTAATTGAATTGTCCGTCTTGATCAAAATGGAGTTGAATCTGGTCATGAAAATCTTCCATGTTTGTGCCGACCTTTACTTCCAGTTTCTTAAGGTGATCAGTTAGCTGACTAGTAGAATCTTTGGCAATTGCAGAATCTCCAGAGTTGAAAAAAGAGAAGTTATGGGAATTTTGCCGATCTCCATTGAAGTGAAAGTAGAAATTGCTCCGCTCTTCGCTTAAGCTGTCAAAATTAGAAGAAAAGCCATCTGAATTCCTAAACCATAGGCTCAGCTGCTTGTCTTCTCCCATAAACTGCTGAAGTTCTTCATCGGCTTGTAGCGATTTTTCGGAATCGTAAACTCTTAGAAAAGTCTGTGGTTTTCCGTCCACTTCTTTAGTGATTTCCACTTTGATTTGTCCCTTTTCTTGTGCCAGTATTGGTACACCGAAAAGAAGCATTAAGGTTGATAATAGGATAAAGTTCTTTTTCATGATTCGTTCGTTTAGTTTGAAATTGGTGTTGTGGAGTAGTACGCTATCTCGAAAAGTGACGCTGTTAAAAGCTGGTTAATCAATGTTAAAAAAGGTTAATCAGGAACTCTAAGGCCACTTTTAGCGTAAATTTGAGACGTAAGCTGAACCTTTCTGAAGCTTTTCAATGGAAGAAATGTCATGAAACAATCTGTAATTTTCTGGGTAGTGGGGATGATGAGTACCGCCCTTTTAGGCCTTATCGGCTTCCAGTGGTATTGGATTGATTCGGTCATAAGAGCCAATGAGGAGCGTTTTAAAAAGGACGTTATTGAAGCACTACATACCGTTTCTGATAAATTGGAACGGCAAGAAGCCCTTTATGCTTTCAACCAGTCGTCCTGGGTTTATAACCAGCCATTTGGTCCGCCCAGGTCTCTGCAATTACGTCAACTAGACGCGAAGAATCAGCAGAATATGGTTTTTAAGGATACAGTCCGCAGTGATCAAATGGGGTTTAATATCATCTTTGATTTCCAGGTGGCATCATCGAATGGATACATGGAGTTGGTCGCCGAATCTCAAATACATGAATACCCTCCCACTTCGCAGAAAAATCCGCAAAAGGAAATGGACTTGCTGGAAGAACGGATGAAAAAGGCAACCAAAAAATCAGAGATGGTCGTTCAGGTTCTTGAGAATGTTTTATCTCCGGAGAGATCCATTACTGCTCGTTTCAATCCGGCACAATTGGATTCCTTATTGTCCAACGAATTTACCGAACGCGGGATCGATATTGCTTTCGATTATGGAGTCATTTCACCCATGCGTCAGCGGTTTGAGCTAATCAATGATCAGCAATCCAAAACAACCCTTGAGCAAAGCGAACTCAAAGCAAGTCTATTTCCCAATGATCTGGTGGGAGATCAAAACTGGTTGGTGGTCAATTTCCCTAACAAGCAGCAGTTTTTACTCCGAAAGATATGGTTGACCATGGCCAGTTCTGGTTTGCTGGTATTGGTGATAGTAGGATCGTTTGGTTATTCCATTCACACCATTTTGCGACAAAAAAAATTGTCAGAGATGAAAAATGATTTCATCAACAACATGACACATGAGCTGAAGACTCCCATAGCTACGATTTCTCTGGCTTGTGAGGCTTTGAGTGACAAAGAAATTAAGCAGATGGAGGGAATGCGCGAACGCTACCTGAAAATGATCGGAGAAGAAAACTCGAGACTGGGGGAGCAGGTGGAGCGCGTATTGCAAATGGCTGCCATAGATCGAAAGGATATAGAGCTGAAAGAAGAGCCACTCGAAATGAGTGAGCTCGTGGAGCGTGCAGTTGATAAGACTAGTTTGCAAGTAGAATCAAGACACGGGTCCATTAAAATCATTGACAACTCTACCAATACAGCCATTTATGGAGATCGAACGCATTTGGTGAATATTCTGACGAACCTGCTTGACAATGCCAATAAGTACTCTGAGGAATCACCAGACATTACCCTACGGATATTTAATCGCAATAAAAAGGTTAATGTAAGTGTGCAGGATCGGGGAATTGGGATGACGAAGGAGGCGATGAGCCACATATTTCAGAAATTTTACCGAGTACCTACAGGGAATGTTCACAATGTGAAGGGGTTCGGCTTAGGGCTTGCTTATGTGAAGAACATGGTGGAACTGCATAGCGGCAATATCCATGTGACAAGTGAACCCGGAAATGGAAGTAAATTTACAATCACTTTACCCCTTAGAAATGGAGAAGCCTAAAATACTAGTTGCTGAAGATGATGAAAACCTCGGTCAAATCTTAAATGAATACCTTGGTTTAAAGGGGTTTGATACCGTGCTGTGCCGTGACGGAGAGCAAGGCTCCGACACTTTTAAACCCGGGAAATTCGATTTGTGTATTCTGGATCTTATGATGCCGAAAAAGGACGGATTCCAATTGGCAACAGAGATCAAAGAAATAGAACCTGATATTCCGATCATTTTCCTTACGGCCAAATCGCTTAAGGAAGATGTTCTCAAGGGATTTAAAATCGGTGCAGATGACTACATCACCAAGCCCTTTAGTATGGAGGTTTTGTTGATGCGTATCAAGGCGGTACTGAAGCGGACCATGAAATCCGAGTCGGATAAGTTACTTCCCGAAGAGATCATCATAGGAGCGATTACATACCAGCATGCATCCAATATGCTGGAGCTTCCTTCAGGCAAAGTAAAACTGACCACCAAAGAAAATGAATTACTTAAGCTTTTTGTAGAGAACCTAAACCAGACCGTGACACGAAGCATTGCGCTAAAGAAGATCTGGCGAGACGACTCGTATTTTAATGCAAGGAGTATGGATGTCTATATTGCTAAACTACGGAAGTATCTAAAGGAAGAACCTTCACTTCAGCTTCTCACAGTTCATGGGGAAGGTTTTAAGCTGGTCCATTTAAATTAAATTAGTCCTTCTTATATCTTTGCTCGGCTTCATCCCCTATATTTATTAGAAGCCACAAACAATATTAGACCTTTAACAACACGCTTTTATGCTATTAGTACCCTCTATTTCTGTAATTAAGGGCAGGACCACTCGTCTATCGCAAGGTGACTATACCAAAGAGAAAGTTTATGATAAGAGTCCGCTTGATGTAGCAGAGCAGTTTGCAGATCATGGAATTACCCGAATACACCTGATTGATCTAGAGGGGGCTAAGAAAGGAACTCCGGTAAACTACCCGACATTGGAAATGATTGCTGGTCATACCAATCTAAAGGTGAATTTTGCGGGTGGCCTGCATACTGATGGCGATATTTTGAAAGCGTTGGAGTTTGGTGCTGAAAGTGTTGCTGCAGCAACAATCGCCGTTTATAATAAGGAGTTGTTTGCCAATTGGATCATGTCTTACGGTAGAGAAAAAATTTCCTTAAGTGCAGACGCTTTGGACGGAGTAATCAAAGTAGGGGGCTGGCAAAAAGAAACTAAAATCAAGCTGGAAGAACATGTAGAGTTTTTCTATGACCGTGGGCTTAAATACCTCAAGACAACTGACATTTCAAAGGATGGCGTTTTGGAGGGACCCTCATTCGAACTTTATGAGCAGCTAACAAAGAAGTTTCCTGAGCTTTGCATTTTTGCGAGTGGAGGAGTAAGAAATATGGATGATATCAAAAGATTGCAGGATATTGGTGTATACGGTGTAATTTTCGGAAAGGCCTTTTATGAAGGGCACATCACACTTCAGGAACTTTCTCAGTTCAATCAGCAATCTTAAAACTCGTAGTTGAGGTGCCCAATGGAGTTAGGGTCTTCTTCGTACTTCAATTTATAAATGAAGTAAAAAATAAAATTGAATTTGCTTACTGAATTGACGTTGGTGCTATCCGGTTTCTGACCAATAAAAATAGCTCCGTCATTCGCTACTTCCGTTTCACCATCTGGACTTTCTACAGCTTCCTCTTCCAGGTTTTCTTCAGGCTTGGCTTCTTCAGTGTTCTCTTCCGTATTATTGTTTGTAGATTCTGTGGAAAGAGTGGTTTTTTCTCCGTTGTTGTCTTTGTTTTCAGTATTGCTAGCTGAAGCAGTGCTCGATAGCAGCAATAGTCCAATGAGGGTAAATGATATCGTGAAAAGAGTTCTCAGAGAATTTAAGGGTTTCCGTAAAAGTAACGAAAAAGATAGTTAAAGGTTTATTTTTTTTTAAATATGTACCTACTGATAACGGATTGCATCTGAGCCGCTAATGAGGCTAGCCAATATATGCCATAATAAACAAGCCAATCAACATTATTATTGCTACAAATAGAAAGAAAATCACATAACCCGTTACCCACGCTATAAGTCCTTTTACAAATCCCCATGCCTTATACTTTTGTGGATAACACTTCATCAATGCCCAGCTGATATAAACTGATGAGGTCGAGAGCATGATCAATGAGTAGAGTTCTCCAGTAATGGAATAAACAATAATTATGGTAATAGTGACCCAAATCGTATGGGCTTGGATGTAAGTAAAGCGAATAATGTGGTGTAAGTAGCTGCTTTTACGGTAGTACATTTTACCTGCTAATGCTGTGAAAGGAATCATCAGTCCACTAAATAGCCTGAAGTGATCTGAGATCCAGCCCATCACACCAGATTGAAAGGCTTTTTGCTCTTCTGATGTTTGTTCGGGTGTCATTCCCATTGATTCATTACTTGCTTCCATAAACTCAGCCATAGAAATGCCGAGGAACTCAAGCAACAACAACATCAATGCCGTCATGACTACATAGTATCCGAGTGGGCCGATATATTTGACATTGTTACCATGCAGATAAGTCGTGATGAGGTTATCTGGGTTTTTGAACAGTCCTACTACCGTTCTACCATACTTGGTGTCCATGCCCAGCCATCTATCTATAAAATCCGAGAAGGCGTATTTCCAGGTGATTTTTTGTGTATGAAGTTTTTGACCACAGTTAGAGCAGTAGTTTCCAATTCCTGTGGCTCTGCAATTAATGCAATGGTTAGGTGGTTGATCAGCCATGGATTAAAACTAGTTAAAACCCGCTTATTTGTTGTCCTGCATCTGTATACGTTGAACTGGGAGGCTATGAGGGTATTCTTCTTGCAGGAAAGTGATCAATTTTTCACGAATACTACACCTAAGATCCCAGGCAGTAGGTGAGTTTTTTGCAGACATGAGGGCTCTCACCAAAATGGTGTACTCCTTCGTATCCACCACTTGTAATGAATTCACAGCTCCATCCCACCTCGCTTCAGCTTTTAGAAGTTCGGTTAGTTTAGCGCGGAGAGGCTCTATCGGTGTTCTGTAATCTAAATGGAGGATAACCGTCCCAATGATCTCACCCTTGTTTCGGGTCCAGTTTTGAAAAGGCTTTTCCACAAAGTAGGTGATGGGCAAAATCAAACGTCGCCAATCCCAAATTCTAACAACCACATAGGTGAGGTTGATTTCCTCAATCCATCCCCACTCATTTTCTACTACCACTGCATCATCGATTTTGATTGGTTGGGTAAAAGCAATCTGAATACCTGCAAAAAAGTTGGCTATGGATTTTTGAGCAGCTAAACCAATGATAATACTCGCCACTCCAGCGGATGTGAGGAGGGTTTGCCCATATCGCCTTCCTTCTTCGAAGCTAAGTAAGATGATCGCTATGCCGATCATGACCAACGATACGATTATTACCCGCTTCAGGAAATTGAGCTGCGTGATGATTTTACGTTCTTTCCGGTTGTCTTCCTTATTGATGTTATACCGGTCCAAAAAGATGTCTTCCAAAGCATAAACCATTCGAGCCAGCAGATTGATGACTGCAACAATCAAGATGACCCGATCAGTCGTGATTAGAAGAGATCGCCAATCGGAATCCTCAGCATAGGTCAATGCGATGAAGATAGTGAGGACGGGCATCATAAAATTGAATGCAGACTTGCATCGCCTGCGTATCATCAGGAGGTCGCTGGACTTTGATTTACGTACTGTGATGGTTAGACTGATATGAACGATCCAGTTGACGGCTAGTCCAGTGATTAATCCAACAATCAGGTTTATTGCAGGGAAAGGAAGGTTCAGTAATTTGTCGATCCAGTCTTGGAGCATAGTCTTGAATTAATCTACAAAAATGGAAAGGATCACATTCCCGTCAAAACAACGCACACTTTATCCATCGAATGGTTGATTATTATCCGGAACAAAAGTTGTGTGCAAATGTCGATTACCTATGTTTATGGTCATGAAAAAATTCTTGATTGCAAGTCTTGGAGTAATTGCCATATATGCCACGTTGAATGCACAGGGCAGTTTGACTGCAAAAGAAGTAATCGAAAAGTTTATTGAAAATACAGGTCGCAAAGAAAGATGGCTCAATCTTGATAGCCGAATAGAGCGATCCCAAATTATCAGATATGACAAATCGCAGAATTTTCAACTAGACAATGCTCTTCAAGCTCAAGCCAGCTATTATCAATCACCTGATCAATACCTGGAACACACCTTTACTACCAAAAAGAATAGTCATTCTGAATCTGTTCTCTTTAAATCCAGAAAGTGTCCATGGTATTACCATTCCGATATAAACTCGATCATTTTTTTAGAGTCTGAGCCAATCACATTTAGCTATAATTTTCCAAGAACCTATTTGATGGAGCCACTAAATCTCAAAGCCGTGCAGAAGGTTACAGAGGAGGACAATATGTATCGGGTAGACTTTATTGACGATCGGCAAGAGGGTGGTGTTCAAAGTCTCTACATTGATAAAGAGACTTTCTTGATACAGAGGAGATCATTTGTGACTAAATCTACCATGACCCCATGGGTATTTACATTTGAGGATTATCAAACGACAGATGGATATGTAGAACCAAGATTAATAAAGCTTTTTGGTGGAGATGAACCATTCATGACGATTGAGGTATCAGAAATAATTTATGGAGCTTTATTAAACATAGATTTGTTTAACCCTCCAGTTAAATGCACTGGAAAAGCCTCTACGGTAATGCTGGAAGCGTCATTTTATTTGCCTAAGGCGATTATTGAGAATGATTAATTATTGAATTGCCTTAAATGTTAATGACATTATGGAGCGTTTTGATCTTCAAAGACTTGTAAGAGCTGCCTATTGCTTTTTAAGGAAGAATAAAAGTTATACCCATGACATAGCTATAAACCAATGTGTTCAGCAAGTAGCGGGATTGTTTCTCGGAGTACTTATAGGGCATACTGTACTTATTGGAGTCTTTTACAATGTCGTGATCTTAGGAGGAGTAGAGCGTAAGCGCTCATTTATTGATATGTTCTTAGTGTTAGTTATTGGATTCACCGTATATTTTCTAATTGCCAGGTTTATTAAGAGCAAAGTAATCCTTGATAACATCGGAGCTTTTTATGAAGGTAATAATATCGAGGTAATTAAGACGGAGAGGAAATACTATAATAAATGGATGGCCTTGATTACCGCTATTTCCGTGTCGGGAATAATCGGTTCTGTTTTAATAGCTTACTTTTTCTAAATGATTCAAAAAGATCAAGTTTTGATTTCAATCATTGGCTCGTCTGAGTTCTGACGTCTTTATTGTGGGAGATATTAGCATATAGTTGAAGTGTGAGGCCCTGACGATCCGCCAACCGGCGGATGTCAGGGCAAAATGACTTTGTCATTTTTGGGCCTGTCAAGACTTTAACGTCTTGATGGAAGACCGGATGCTGACGCCTTGGTCAGCATCAAGACAAGCAAAGCTTTCGTCTTGACTCGAAATTAGGAGTATTTAGCAATAAATGATTTTAGCTTTTCCCTATTCATGTTTTTCAGTTTTCTCTCCAGATTAACAGCTTCACTCCTGGAATCTTTTTCTGTGAACCAAATAAGTCTCCAAGGTCTGCCATTTGAAGTGGCCTTTTCGTGTCCTGCATTATGTCGCTTCAGTCTGTCTTCAACGTTATTGGTTTGGCCTTTGTAATATTTATCAGCAGAAGGGGAATATAGAATATAAACGAAGAATGGCATCCTGTGATGAAGATATCAGAATACTGATAAAATAAAAAGCCCTGATGATGGGACCAACCTTTGGTGGGAACGCCTAGTTCGGCGACCTCCTGAACCATACATTAATGCAACGCAGCAGGTCTTAAACAAGAAAAGCAGTCACATTTCTGCAACTGCTTTTGTTATCTCTGGGTGGAAGACCGGACTCGAACCGGCGACCTCCTGAACCACAATCAGGCGTTCTAACCAACTGAACTACAACCACCATGTTGTTTGATGAAGTTGGTTATCTAACCAACTGTCCCGATAGCTATCGGGAACAACCACCATAATCAGTGGGTTGGTGCGTTCACCAACTGTCCCCGATAATCAGCGGCGACAATCACTGTTTCCCGCGCCAGAACACAGGGTTCTGATTTGGGAATGCAAAGTTAATTGCATTCGTGAATTTTACAAATAATTAATTGCGATCAAAAGTAAGTCTTTCGCCTTTTTTTGATTCGTCAAATGTACCATCCTGATAAGCCAGATGTCCTGATACCCAAACGGTGTCAATGGAAGACTTGAATTCGTGGCCTTCGAATGGCGACCAACCGCATTTAGATAAGATGTTTTGTTCACTTACCGTCCAGGGTTTGTTGAGGTCTACCAGTACTAAATCGGCAAAATAACCTTCACGGATGTATCCTCTTTTTTCGATTTCAAAACACCGAGCCACTGCATGACACGCTTTTTCTACGATTCGCTCCAATGAAATCTTACCTTCATGGTAAAAATCCAGTAACGCTGTGAGTGAATGCTGAACCAAAGGTCCTCCTGAAGGGGCCTTGGTATAGGGGTTTTTCTTTTCCTCGATGGTATGTGGCGCATGATCCGTAGCGATCACATCGATGCGATCATCGAGTAGTGCTTTCCAAATTCCCGATCGGTCTTCGGTAGATTTCACTGCTGGGTTCCACTTGATCCATTGCTGTTTCTCTGTGTAATCCACATCGCTAAACCAGAGATGGTGAATGCATGCCTCGGAAGTAATGCGTTTCTGCTCTAATGGAATATCGTTGGTAAAAAGGTTCGTTTCCTTAGCAGTCGATATGTGTAAGATGTGCAATCTGGTGTTGTGTTTTTTAGCCAATTCCACAGCCATAGACGAGGATAAGTAACAGGCTTCCTCGTTTCGAATGACCGGATGCATTTCAAATGGAATATCATCCCCGTACTTTTCGGTGTATATCGCCATGTTTTTGCGAATGGTGTCCTCATCTTCGCAGTGTGTTGCCAATAGGATAGGCGCATTTCTGTAGAGCTTGTCCAATGTGTCCTTATCATCGACGAGCATGTTTCCAGTAGAAGATCCCATGAAGACCTTGATGCCACAAACGTCCTTTGGATTAGTTTTTAGCACTTCATCCAGGTTGTCATTGGTTGCTCCCATAAAGAAGCTGTAGTTGGCAAGTGATCGGTTTTTTCCAATCTCGTATTTGTCTTCCAACAACTTCTGGGTGACCGTTTGGGGAACTACATTTGGCATTTCCATAAAGGAGGTCACTCCACCAGCAACCGCCGCTTTTGCTTCGGTATAGATCTCTGCTTTGTGGGTTAGGCCGGGTTCTCTAAAATGCACCTGATCATCGATTAGCCCTGGAAGCAGGTGCTTGCCTTCAGCATTAATCTCCTCTGCTGAAGGGTCAGAAAGTGAGGCTCCGATCTTCTCGATTAAGCCATCAGCTATCAGAACATCTCCGACGATGATTTTTCCTTCATTGACGATTTGTGCATTTTTTATCAGGTACCTTTTGAGAGC
>JAMWZA010000209.1 GCA_024305105.1 Marinoscillum sp. | reverse complement strand
TAAGTTAATAAATTCGCTTCTTGGAATATTAATATGAAGGGAAGCTAAAGGTTGGCAGCAAGCAAAGAAAATTATGAATACATTTAATTTTTTAATATTCCTTTTAGTTTTTACTTCTTGTAAAGACAATAAAAAAGAAAATCTAAATGATGATGCATTATCATCAAATCAAGAAATTGCATTTGTAACTGACAGAGACGGAAATTCTGAAATTTATATAATGGATATAAATGGAGAGAACCTGCGAAACATAACAAAAAATGATTCTCTAGACTTTAGTCCTTCTTGGACTTATGATGGCCAAAAGCTCTATTTCTATTCAAAACGAGAGGGTAATGCAGAAATATATTCTGTCAATTCTGACGGAACTGATATAAAGCGCCTAACAATGCATCCTTCACCTGACGTACTTCCTGAAATATCACCTGATGGAAACACAATTTTATTTATGAGCGAAAGAGATTCTCTATCCAGAAATGTGTATGTAATGAACAAAGACGGTTCAAATATTAATCCATTGACACAAAATAAGTCTTACGAAGAAAGTCCTAATTGGTCACCATCAGGAAAGGAAATTATTTTCACCAGACAATTACGAGATTCTTCTGATACTTCACACAATGCTAATGGCGAGATACATATAATGAATTCAGATGGCAGTAATGTAAGAAGACTTACGAACAAAGTTGGATATGATTCTGGAGCTAAATTTTCACCCGACGGAAAACAAATTGCTTTTTATGGCAGTAATGGTAATAACCAATGGGATTTATTTATAATAGATAATGATGGAACGAGCTTATACAACCTAACTAACGATACAATTGAGTGTTACTCACCTGATTGGTCTTCAGATGGAAAATGGCTCGTTTATACAGCTGGTAGTAAAGGGAATTATAACATTTGGAAAATTAACATCAAAACTAAACAACGAATTCAATTAACCAACACAGATGGTCGAAATGAAAGTCCCGTTTGGAAAAAAAAGCCAGCAGCCAACAACTAAGGTTTCGTGTGGTCGGCACGACCGAGTCGCGTAGACCCAACATGAAGCCTACGCGGCCCGACCATAGTTGAACGAAACCACTGAAGGAATTGGTTAATTAAGTATTATGGGGATTCGGTTTAGTTGGCTATGGGTTTGGAGGAGCCTCTGTCGTGGAGAGTTGGAAGTTTGAAGCCTATTGGGTGACATTTTTGGAAGTGAAAGGTGTCTTCTTAAAAGGCCATTTGTCCTTTCAGGCTGATTTTCCTGATGAATAATCACCGAGAAGACATACTACTCTCACCACGCCCGCTGGCGTTATTTTTTTTGCTGGTTGATTTCCTGGATTAGGTGTTTGGGTGGCCCCCGGTCTTGAAAGATGGCTATTGTGACCAGCTGACCTTTGCCACAGGAAGGACACACGCCCAGTTTAACAGGCTCTCGTTTTATGGTGAGTTTTACCTTGCCGGTTTGCTCCCGAATAGATAAATGGTACTTTCTCTTCTCGGTGGTACTGAAGATGCCATAGTGCCTGATCCTTACGAAGGCTTTCGGTAGGATGTGCATTGCAAACCGGCGGATGAATTATAGAAATTTGAAACAAAACGTGGCTATGTGCGAGACGAGAGATTAGTGCTTTCTAATCCCCACTCATATTAGGTGTACGTCAGCGGGAATTACCACATCACATGGGTAGTAGTACCGGAATACTAATTTTCGTAAATCAATCTATATTTATTGTTTATCAATAGAATATTAATGATATTTGAGGCATAATTCTAAACTTCACAATTATGTCTAATAAAACTAATCTTGTCTTTAAAGGTCTACAAATAGCTTCTTGGATAATTTTTATAGGGTTATCAATAAATGCTGGCAGCATGATAATCAATTTCGTGTTTAGCGTAACTAACCCCGAACTAGTGGGTAGTCTATATCAAGAACTAGACCTGAGATCTTTGTATGAACAGAGTAAATCGGCTTTTTTCGGAATGTATTCTTTTGTTTTAACTGTCGCCATATTGAAAGCTCATTTGTTCTATATTGTGATTAGACTAATTCAAAAAATTGACCTATCAAGGCCTTTCAACAGTTTCGTTTCAAATCAGATAACTAAGATTTCGTACTACACGTTTTCAATTGGTCTAATTAGCCATATAGCGAGGCAAACCTCTAATAACTTAGGAAAACATGGTTACAAACTCGATATGCTAGCACAGTTTTGGGTCGACAGTCAAGCATTTATCCTGATGGCTGCAGTTATCTACTTAATAGCATATATCTTCAAAAAAGGCTTAGAGATTCAAATGGAAAACGACTTAACAGTTTGAATTATGCCGATCATTGTGAACTTAGACGTAATGATGGCAAAACGAAAAATGTCACTTAATGAGCTTTCTGAGAAAGTTGAAATCACACTTTCAAACCTTTCTAACCTCAAAACGGGAAAAGCCAAAGCCATACGGTTTACAACACTAGAGGCAATTTGTGGTGCCCTGGACTGCCAACCAGGAGATATATTGGAACATGTAAGTGTGGAGGATAAATCAAGATCCCGCTAAAAAAAAACGATAGCGCATGGCCTTACCTAGCCATCTGCCAGGTGTTTGCAAAACATCCCACTAATCTGCCCATTTTGACACTTCATCTCACACCCCTCCTTCCTTCTTTCTGGACTTAGACTTGCGGAACGCTTCATAGTTGCCGTTGTGGGTTTTGGGCGGTTTCACTACTTTAGAGGCGTTCTCAAAGGGTATGGCCACTCTCCATATCTGGACTAGATGTAATGGACTTGATGACTTAAACTTGAGTGATATGGCAGTAGAGGAATATTTTTTGGCGTTTGAATCCATCCTTTACGGACTGATCATTAGTAGAATTTTGATTAAATGGTCCGAAATGACAAATATCAAAACCACCGCCATTTACTGGGAATATATAATTCTTACGATAAATGTGTTCTTACTCATAGTAAATGTGTATTGGGCGAACATATACCCAGAGCATTATGAAGAAGTTACAAACCCCTTAATGTTTCTTTTGGTTGTAGTTATACCTCCCTCACTATTTACTTTCATGACTTACCAGATGTTTCCCAGCAAACATAACAGTAAAAACCTCAAAGAATACCTAATTGAACATAGGAAAAAGATTTTCATTCCTTGGACAACATTTATGGTTTATGAAATAGCTGTATTATCCGATATCAAGATGAGTCTATATACAATTGGAGCGTTTATTCTGCTGATTGACACTTTGTTAATTATCAAGTCTCCAAAAATGATTTGGATTCATCTCTTTCTAATAATTCATTCTGCATTGATTACGTTTGGATATTTACGGACCTACATGTTCTAATGGGTAACCAGAATTTTTTAATACGGCTAAAGCACATTGTGCGGCATTAAAAAGGACAAAGCCAATTAAACAAATGAATTATGTTGAAGATATAGTAACCAATAAGGTTCTCAAAGAAGATGTTCTTTGCTACTGGCAGATGAGCGGAATTATCCATTCAAAAGAGGGTATAAATTCACGGTATTTACCCAAAGGTCAGAATATTCTGGTTTTCAATTTTGGAGATAGTGTTAAACAGTTGAACTTACCTCAAAATAGCACTTATAAACAGCCATTTTTTATCGTTCCAGCGATAAAATCGAGCACAATAATAAACCAAAGAGGAAAAATTAATTTGTTTGGTATTTCATTTATAGGTGAAGGTCTATATAAACTGATACAGCAGCCAGTCTCAAAATTAATAAATGAATTCCCGAACACCTTGATGGGTAAATATGAAGACCTATATTTAGAACTAAACGAAAATAAGTTTTCAGATAAAGTGAATATCGCGGAAAAATTCTTAGTAGAAAATTTCAACCAAAATTTAAATAGCCCCCCTTTTCAACAGGCTATTAAAATTATCAATAAGACAAAAGGAGTCACGACTGTTAATGACATAGCCCATAAGGTGTATGTTTCAGAGCGTCAATTACAACGACTATTTAAAACACGCATTGGGATTTCCCCAAAGGATTATTGTAAAATTATTCGTGTAAACAACTACATCGACTTTATCTTAAAGAATGTCAAGTCAATTGATTGGATGGAGCTGGTGGTTAAATATAACTATCACGATCAACCTCACCTTATCAATGAACTAAAATCAATTGCAAGACTACCTCCTAAGAAGCTTCAGAGCTATAGGGATACCTTATATCATCGATACATCCAGGAATAAACAGGTCATATTTCTACAATTTTGCGTCGAATGCGCTTGAATCTTTGCATGAGAAATGAGGAAATTCTTCCTAATTCTATTTTGCAATAAATATCAAATACAGAAACTCTTAGGCTTCTAACCTGAGTGATTATTGGAAATTTAAAAAACTAGTCCTAAACTACCCCAAAACTGTCATTTAGATCCCGATGGTTATCGAGGAGAGAAATCTTACTTTTATAAGACTTAGGTCAGTAAATCAGTACTATTCCAAAACTATCAACGCTCTTGATACCAATTTTTTGCCCTTCGTTTATGAATTTCGATGAAAAGAAAAAGGAGTTCAATAACGCACCATGCTATCTGCCGTTTGCTTAAGAACGGCTCTGGCATCAAACTATTCTATGGTCGAAGGTGATTCTAAGCTTAAACCACGGTTGGGCATCTATTATACGCATACCTTTAATCGACTCGACAAGGTACAAACAATGACGCTGGTAATGGAATATCCATTCCAGGTCTCTTTTTCTATTACCACCAGTCTGCAACCAGTCATCAAGTATTATCCTAACTTTTTTTCCAGAAAATTTGTAAACACCATAAGTGGATTTAAGCCCCACTATGCAATGCTTTTCCAAATCGGAAATATCTTTTTGGTGAGATTATAAGAATAAGACCAAAAATCACAAATATTAAAATTTAGGTGGTGGAATCGATATCACACTTCAATGCCACATCAGTAAAGGTAAGTGGTCGTATTTCTACAATTACTTGCCAGCACCAGTTTAGATATTTGAATAAAAATTCGATTGAGTAAATAGTTATGGAAAGAATGCATCTCTTATTGGCGGAAAACCCGATATCAGGTTTTCTAACATTGACCTTTACGATCTCCTTAGTATCATTTGTATTGATGTTAAGTATTTCGGGAGCACATACTCCGGAATCATCCACTGGCCTGCCGGTTTGGATTATTGCCATTTGGAGTCCAAATATTGCTGCTATAAGCATATGGATGGCAAAAAAAGAGGTTATTTCAAAATTTCAAACAGCATTTTCCTGGCCTGCTTTCTCATGGTGGATTTTAGTCGCATTAATCCCATTAGTAGTTGCCGGGTTCCTTGTCTTATTAGAGATACAAAAGGGAAATGTAGTCGAATGGTCAAATTTCAAAGTCAGCTATTTGTTACCGCTTATATTCATCAACCTATTGATGGGGCCATTGGGCGAAGAGCTAGGCTGGAGAGCATTTCTCTACCCTCCAATAAAGGATAAATATGGCTGGATGGCAAGTGCATTGATTGTTGGGGTTATTTGGTCACTCTGGCATGCACCCTTATGGCTCTTAGATTCACCACAGTCTAAAATCCCTTTTTGGGCCTTCTCTACTAGTGTGGTCTTATTAAGTATCCTTATGTCCATGATTTACAATCATTCTCAAGGTTCTATAATGGCCATAATTCTGCTTCATTTAACTTTTAATGTAAGCCTTGGGGTCATTGATATATTGGGGTCTCATCAGCCGGGAGAATTTGTTATTAAGTGCTTATACATCTACGCCCCATTGGTATTAGTGCTTGTGGGGGTTCATGAATTAACCAAAAAATATAAATGCATTTTTTAATAGACCGTATTCAACCCATCAATTGACATAGCATAGGAACATGAAAAACTTAACCTTTCTAGCTGCAACTCTTATCATATTCATTGGCAATGGAAATGCTCAAAGCACTCGATGGACAAACCTCCACTTTGTAGGCGACCTGTATAATATCAATGGATCCATATCCGCACAAGAAGTTCTTGATACAACTCAAATGAAGTATGCTGTTAAATCAGATAGATATCTCATTAAGAGATCTCAATATTTCACATACATAGCCATTCGATCTAACACGAGTAGTATCCTTAACACTTACCTGATTAATAATGACACGATTAAGGTGCTTCATGCTTCTGCGGCATTAGGTCAAATAGATTTTGTCAAAGAATACAATACATTCAAGCCTCTTAAAACCGAATTCGATTGGATCTATAGAGACCCAGTTGCATGGCACGAAAAGCATGAAAATGGTACTGACACGATTCAAGAATTTTACACCCTTTTTGGCTGGATGGCCAATACGTGGCATTCAGGTTCTTATCGAGAAGTGGAGATGATAATTGATAATACTTTCATGGATGAAAACACCAAAATTGTAATTAGTTACACTTCAAAGGAAGATGAACTTTATGGCATAAGGTTTAAAATTGGAACAGAGGATACTAGTATATGTGGTGATGAATCAATTGATAATCAACTACACAATGGATACATACCCGCTACCATTAATTTGAATGATAGTCTCAGATTTAAGTGAAATGATTACTAAAAGTAGTTCAAAATAAAACATTACAAATAAGGTATTTACTCAAGTGAATCTACTTGATGAACCTTGGAGTGATGGACATTTCACTATTGAAGACCCGAATGGAATTGGCATAGATTTCGTCAAATAATTTACACCCGAACAATGAAACTAAGTTTTGAGATTTATACGACAAAAGTGCTTGAATGTAAAGCATTTTACACTCAACATTTTGATTTTGAGGTTAAGGTGGAAATTGAAGGTTTCGTGATACTAAAACACAAACATAACCCATACTATGAGTTGTTATTCTGTATTCCTAATTCGCCTTTTGTCAATCCGATATTTCATCCAGAGTTCAATGGTCGGGGTGCAATACTTCAAATGGAAGTGAAGGATGTAGAAGCAGCGTTTCTAAGAATTAAAAATAGAAATATTCCAATAAAAGTCCCATTGGTCAATGAACTTGTCAATGGTCACCATTTCACCATCCAGGACCCGAGTGGACTTCTAATTGATATTGTTCAATATTCGTGATATGGCTACAAAATACAGTATAACAGACCTGTTTGGTGCTAACCTCGCCAAAATACTAGCGGATAAAATTATCCAGAATTATCCACGGTTCAATTCCAATAGTTTCATTCATGAAGTAGACCGAATGGTTGAAGGTAAGCGATATACTGATAGAATTGGGGTAATAGCCGAACAAATAAAAACTCATTTACCTCATGATTACGAAAGAGCTTTGTCAATTTTAGTTAACATTCTGGGTGATGAAAATCCACAGCAGACAGGGATGTTTACAAATTACTATTGGGTAATGCCGATTGGTAGATACATTTCAGAATATGGTTTAAACCACTTTGAAAACTCCATAAATGGGATTCAAGAAGTTACAAAACGAAATACTGGTGAATATGCCATAAGGCCTTTCATTAAAAAATACCCTGAACAGACATTAGTAGTTATGGAACGTTGGGCAAAATCATCCAACTTTCATTTAAGAAGATTAGCAAGTGAAGGGTTACGACCTAAACTACCATGGGCACCCAAACTTGAAACCTTTATCCATAATCCGTCTCCTGTTTTTCACATTCTAAACATGTTGAAAGAGGACAAGATAATGTTTGTGAAAAAGTCGGTAGCAAATCATTTAACAGATTGGCTAAAGGTAAATAGAGATGCTGCTGTTCCTTACATTAAAGAATGGAAACACTCTGACAATGAAGACACCAAATGGATTATCAAAAGAGCGACAAGAAAAATTAAATAACGTTTTACATATCTGACTATAAAGCGACGTTCAGCTACACACTGACTCCCGAATATCTACCTG
>JAMWZA010000208.1 GCA_024305105.1 Marinoscillum sp. | reverse complement strand
AAATAGACATTTGGATGAGCTGGTGTTGAAGTACTCGAAAGAGAAATTCGCAGTGAATTCATCACCGCCATTATTAGCGTAATCGTCCAGATTATCTATTATCTTTTGATAAAAAAGAATGGAATTCTCAGGACTAGATCGTCCTTTGATTTCCAGAACTCCTTCTTCAGGATCAAAGTTTACTAATGGTGTTACCCTCGTTGGCTCAATAAAAAACTTTTCCATAAGGTTATTTCACAGCTTTATCTGCTCAGTAGCCTATATATCTCTAGGCAATCTTACCTGCAATGTAAAATAAGTAACATTGTCGGTCACTGGTTGAAATTTATATCTTAATTTTTGACCACCGGTCTTTCTAGCTATATCAATAAAGCCAAGACCACCAGTTCCTTTATCCGAAAATTCCTGTTCATTCAGTGCCTTTTTATACAAAGCACGAAGTTCATCAGGTTCTACGGAATTAATGTCATCTAATCTGGCTTTTATTTCCTCTACCTTCTCTGTGGGCACATAATTTCCTGTTTGCATGCTGTAAAAACGTTTACGCGCTGCTATAAGAATGAGTGCAGATCGAGAATCATAACTACTGATCCTGATTTCATCAGCATTTACTTCATCCAGATGATAATACAAATTTTGAATACACTCAGTTGCCACATTATAGAACTTCTTCTTAACCTTTCGGTTTTCTTCCAACTCTTCTAGTCTTTCTTCCAGGGTGGCTATCATCGAAGTTACTAAGTCAAAGGTCAATTCACCCTTGTACATCAAAATTATATTTTGATCATAAATATTCTTATAACTTCTCAGGTAATCCATGCGATTTTATGTGATAAATACATACTGATCCAGTCCAGGTAGCCAGCTTCGAAATCGAAAAGTAATGACTATTTATGGATTAAACCAAATGTTTAATTATTAAAATATCAAATCCTTAAAGTTCAGGGAGTTATAGGTTAGGTCATGCTTTAACTCACTTCTTATTGACTGCAATATAATGCTGATTGATGCTTTTTTTATACCAAATGAGTCTTAAATGCTATTTTAACTATTGTTTGAGTCAGAAATTATAGATAAAATGCAAGATGATTGAATTAGGAATATTTTGAGAATTCTAAATGGTTCTAATTATCAAGGTTTTTGAACTTAATCAAGACAAATTATAAGTAGAGTCATGGAATCCTTTAATTTTGTTGGCTTTCCATGATCATTACAATGCTTAAGAGATGTTATAAATTGATTAAATTAAGGAGCATTGAGTTAATCCAATTCTAACCAACCATTAACGAGTATGTTAAAGAAGGACCTTTACGCTATAGCCTACGTGTTGACAGCTTTGATTGTTGCGGGCTCTGTGGCATATTATATCTTCTTCGTTCAGAAGGATCTCATTGATAATTTCAATGAGGATCCAACCGCAGTGAAAATTGCAGCTGAACAATCTGCCATGGGACAGCAGATAGTTAAAGCAGCAATTGGTATGGGCTATTCCAGCACCGAACGAAACTTCACCATTTTTCAAGCAGAACTTAGCCGTATCCTACCAGTATGGAGAAAGGGACACGAAGCCCTCATTTCTGGTGATGCTGAGTTGGGAATTAGACCTCCGACCCAAGGAAGTGAATATGCTCAGCTTCAGGAGAATATTAAATTCTATTACAGTGAAATGAATACCAACGCGGGAAACCTCCTGGATGTGGTCTACACTGAGAACAAAACGGATATTAATGCTCTGGCACTTCGAAGCAGTATATCTACTTTGATTAATACGGTAAGAGATTACCAAACGGCAACCAGTGATATAACAGATTATTGGGTTGAAGAAGCACAATCTTTCAAGACAGGATACAGCCTCATTGAGAAAATAGTGTTTGGAGTCTTCATGGGATTCTTACTATTGCAAGGGTTCTTTGTGTTTAGGCCATTGGTGAAGTTAGCTGGAGATAACTATCTATCTGCTAACAAGGCTTACATCAAAGTGAAGAAGTCTGAGGAACAGTTGAAGATCAACTTCCAGAAACAAAAACTCATTAATAAGAAGCTTTATCAATCCAGGAAGGAACTTGAGGAGAATAACAAGAAACTACAAGATTCAGAGGCCAAACTCCTCAAATCTTCTGAAGAGCAGATTCGAATTAACGAAAAGCTCATCAAAGCTCAGGATGATCTGAATGACGCTTATAAAAGATTACAAGAATCCGAAGAGGAGATTAGGGAACTCGCAGATAAACAATTACTCGATAATGAGAAACTATTCCTGGCTGAGAAAAAACTTAAAGAAACACTCAAGAAGGAGCAGGATTCTAAAGAGAGTCTTAACAATGCACTGGAATCACTTAAGAGTACCCAGTCACAGCTCGTTCACTCTGAAAAAATGGCATCTCTTGGTCAGTTAACTGCTGGTATTGCGCATGAGATCAATAACCCGATTAACTTTATTTCCAGTGGAATGGTGTCGATTAAGATGTCGATTGAATCGCTGAGGGAGATATCCGAGGAATACTCTAAGCTGGATGATGGCGATGCGGACCTGGAAGAGGTCATAGAAAATATCAAAGAACTCAAAGAGGAACACGAATACGAAGAAATTCTTGAAGAACTTGATGAGTTGATTAAGGATGTAAACTACGGTGTGACACGTACCATTGAAATTGTGAAAGGTCTGAGAGTATTCTCTAGACTGGATGAAGAGGAAGTGAAACAAGCCAATGTGAATGAAAACATTGACGCGACACTGACTCTACTTAGAAATAAAACGAAGAACAGGATTAAGGTTTCTAAGTACTACGATGAGAAGATGCATGAAATTGAATGTTACCCTGGTCAGTTGAATCAGGTATTTATGAACATTCTGAACAATGGCATTCAGGCAATTCCGGATGAAAGAAAAGATGGCGAGATAACTATCTATACTGAAGAGTTAGAGGATGAGGTAGTTATTCGTTTAAAGGACAATGGTGCTGGTATTCCTGAAAAGATCAAGAATCGTATTTGGGAACCATTCTTCACAACAAAAGCAGTAGGAGTAGGTACCGGTTTAGGTATGTCAATCACCTACGGTATTATAGAGAAACATGGTGGGAAAATCGAATTTACAAGTGAGGAGAATAAAGGAACTGAATTCGTGATTACGCTACCTAAATCGGTAAAAAGGGTCAGTAAAGATACTAGCTCTAAAGTAGCCGAAAACAAATAATATTAACCAAAAAGAATAAAGAAGCGAAATACCTAGCGCGTGATGGAAGAGATTCAAGAGACTGCTGACGTAAAAAAATCGAAGAAGGAAAAAAAATACTCTTTGTTGTATGTGGATGATGAAACCACTAACCTACGTGTATTCAAATCTAACTTCAGGAAGTTTTTCAATGTGTATACAACCGCCAGCCCTGTGGAGGCGATTGATATATTAAGAGACAATGAAATTCAGGTAATTGTTACCGATCAGCGTATGCCGGAGATGACCGGTACGGAGTTGTTGGAGAAGATATTACCGGATTACCCGGATATGATTAAAATTATCCTGACAGGATTTACGGATATAGAGGCGATCAAAGATGGGATTAATAGATGCGGTATATACAAATACATCACCAAGCCCTGGAACTTTGATGAGATGAAAGGAGTGCTTGATAGAGCTATGGAGACCTATCAACAGTCTCAGGATAGTGAAGAGCATTTAAAAGACCTGGAGGTTACCAATACCGAACTAGAACGAAGGGTGAAGGAACGCACAGAAGAAATCAATAAGATCAACAAGCGTTTGATTGATAGTATCAGGTATGCTGGATTACTCCAGCAGTCGATGCTGCCAAATGAGCGTTATTTAAATAGAATCTTTGCCGATCACTTTGTGATGTACCGAAGTAAGTATTTGTTTAGTGAAGAGTTTATCTGGACTACCAGCCTCAACTTTAGGTCAGAAGACTATACGGTAGTGGCAGTAATCGAATTTGATGGTAAAGGCATCGTGGGGTCGCTTAAAACGTTGATCGCTGATTCGGTGCTTAATGACCTTATTCAGGATCGTAAAATATTTCATTCTGGAGATATCATTAAAGAACTGACTATGGAACTTGACGCTGCAGGAAGTAAGGAACTGCAGTGTGAAATGAAAGTATCAGTAGCTCTTTTTGATAACAATGCCAAGACCTTGCAATTTAGCGGTATTAACCAGGATATGGTCATCTTTGATGGGGATGAAATGGTGGTTTTGGAAGGTGAGTCTTCCGAGCATGCTCATGATCTGATGGCTGACAAGATTGAGATTAAAGAAGACTCCACCTATTACATGTTCTCCAATGGGTTTTACAATCAGGAGAATCAGGATGGAGTGAGGTTTTCACAGGAGAAATTTGAGGAGATGCTCAAGTCAATTCATGCCAAGCCATTAAACGAGCAATACAAGTTCTTAAGTCAGACGGTAGATGACTGGAAAGGGGAAAGTGGTTTGAATGATGATATTTCAATAATTGGCTTTAAGCTTTAAGAAAAAGAAACATGGCAGTAAAAGCTAGTAATTTTAAGAATTGGTGTAACGAGAATATAAGTCCACAGTCATGGACTAGAATTTGCCTTAAGTGCTTAGATCAGGTACGAGAAAGAGGGTACAACCTCAAACAAATAGAGGCCTTAGAGGAGGATTTTGACCTGGATGCAGAGCTTCTGAATTCACTGAATGCGGCTCTTGGCGAGTTGTATGAAATGTCAGTAGATGAAGAGCTGCTGGTACGCTATTGATTCGTTAACAACTGAAACAAAAAAAGGACTCCATGAAAATGAAGTCCTTTTTTAATGCTTTGTTTATCCCGTAACTAATTATAATCCAGTCAAGCCGAGCTGCTGTACTTTGCTCTTCCATTTATCAATGGGTGGTTCTTGGTTTTGAGTAGCAGAAAATATAGTGGTTTTTACTTTTGATACCCCACAGAACTCAAGCGTCCCTTTTTTAAAAGCTTTTATTGAAGGGTTGCCATAGATAAGTTTGTAATACCAGTAGGGGGTATGCATGGTGGAAATGATTCTAGCTGTTTTATTCGTTAGAAATTTATCCCACCACACCGAATTCTCTCTGTACTTAAAAGCAAATCCTGGTAATAACGTTCTGTCTAAAAAGGCCTTTAGAACAGCCGGATAGCTACCCCACCAGGTTGGAAAAAACCAGACAAGATGATCGGCCCATTGAATGTCTTTCTGCGCCTGAAGTAAATCAGGTTCCAGTTCTGTTCGTTTATTATATCCATATTCCAGGTTATAGTTGAATTGAAGATCCCTGAGGTGAATTTTTCGGACGTTAAACTTGCCTTTAGCTGATTCTGAGTAAATAGCGGCTAAGGAACTGTTGAGACTGTTCACATCTGGATGACCACATATAACTAGTATGTTTTTCATTTTCTTTTATGTTTGAATTTGAAAATGAAGGTAGGTGTGAACGGATACTAATCTTTTGATCTAAGTCAAAAAGGGATAATCAGGCTTTCTGAGCCCTGATTCTACTGAGTGTTTCCTGACTCATTCCAAGGTAAGTTGACAGATATCCGAGCGGAATGCGATTTAACATTTCAGGCTGGGTTTGCATGAATTGCTGGTAGCGATCCTGAGCAGACATGGTAACTACGGAATTATAGCGCTCTACTAAGTCGATATACGCATAGGTGACGAATTCTCTACCCATTCGATTCATACCTTCTACATGATCAAACGCCCATTCCAATTGTTCCTTTGTTAATGAATGACAGACCGTTTCTTCAATACACTGAGTAGTATAGATTGAAGGGTTACCAGTAAAGAAACTGTCTATCCCGGTTAAGATTTCTCCTTCTTTCGCAAAATGACAACAAACTTCTTTGCCACCCGTACGGTAGAAAACCCGGATCAACCCTGATTGAATAAAGAACAACCTTTTAGAAATAAAACCACTCTCTTCAATTACAGCACCTTTACTGAATCGTTCAGTTTTCAAATAAGGTTTCAGTTTCTGAAAGATTTCAGGACTATCGAATAGAGGAAGTTTACTCATATGCGGAAATAAAAATAGAGGAACAATAACGCACCTCTATTTTTAAAATTAATATTTTATCACTGTTAGCGATAACAAACACTGTTAATCGCTTCAATAGTTCTTTTAACGTTAGGAAGAATTTCCTCGATGAGACTAGGTGCGTATGGTAAAGGAAGGTCTTTACTATTCACTCGATGGATAGGAGCATCCAGGTAGTCAAAGGCATTCTTTTGAATATGGTGACTTAACTCAGCAGATATAGACGCAAGCGGCCATGCTTCTTCCACTACTACCAGACGATTTGTTTTCTTTACCGATTCGATGATTGCGACGTAATCAATAGGTCTCACAGTTCTTAAATCAATTACATCTGCTTCCACACCTTCTTTGGCCATTTCGGTAGCTGCTTCGAGAGCAACCTTCATCATTTTACCAAATGAAACTAGGGTTACATCTGAGCCTTCTCTTACTTTTACTGACTGACCAATTGGAATCAGGTATTCTTCTTCCGGAACTTCGCCTTTATCTCCGTACATTAATTCTGATTCCATGAAGATCACCGGATCATTGTCACGAATCGAAGACTTCAATAGCCCTTTAGCATCATACGGGTTTGATGGTACCACTACTTTCAATCCAGGAGTATTTGCATACCAGTTTTCAAAATTCTGGGAGTGCTGAGACGAAAGTTGCCCTGCATTACCAGTAGCTCCTCTGAACACGATAGGACAGTCAAACTGTCCTCCTGACATAGATTTAACCTTCGCAGCGCCATTTATTATCTGATCAATGGCCACCAACGAAAAGTTGAATGTCATGAACTCAACGATAGGCCTTAAACCGTTCATGGCTGCTCCAACACCCATTCCGGCAAAACCCAATTCGGCAATAGGTGTGTCAATTACACGGTCAGCACCAAATTCGTCAAGCATTCCCTGACTTACTTTGTACGCTCCATTATATTCCGCAACTTCTTCACCCATTAAAAACACTTTTTCATCGCGACGCATTTCTTCACTCATCGCTTCACCTAGTGCTTGTCTAAATTGTATTTCCCGCATGTTATTGTCTTTGTTTTAAAGCCTTGCTAAATTAAAAGATTAGGCTGATATTAATAAAAAAAGCCCTCCAAAATGGAGAGCTTTTTCTTATTTATTTTGATTTGCTATTACTTCACAGCTTGTGCAACTGCGTCTGTGTAATTAACAAATTCTAAATCGTTAATTGCTTTGTCCTTCAATGAAGGGTCTTTAGATATAGCTGCTTTCAAGCTGCTAATCACATCTGAAGCATTGTTGTTTCTAGCAGAAGCAACTGCGATTAGGTAATTCGCTTCAGCTCCGAGTGTTTCGCTGTTCGCTACTTCACCTAAAGTTGATTTAGCTGCATCGTTGTTTCCAGAAAGCAATTCGTTCAATCCTTTGTCGAAAGTTACTACTTCACTCTTAGCAGAGTTAGCAAAAGAAGCTCTTGCTCCATCATAATCTGCATCCATCACTTGAAGTGATCCCTTCATTCCAGAAAGGTTGCTAGCAGTTTTGTTTGATGGAGATGCTCCAGAGGCAGTAGAAATAGCATCCATCGCTTTAGCGTTCTCGCCTTGCATGATGTATGCAGAAGCCATGTTCGCAGAAACGATTGCTGAGCTATTTTTATTTGCTGCAATCTCTAATTGAGTGATAGCATCTTGTACAAGCTGTGTTTTCTTAGCACCATCTGCTTTAGATGCTTGATCTAAGTAGACAGCAGCAAGGTTGTTGTGTGCTTGCCTGTTTCCAGACTTAGAAGCTGCTTTATAGATAGCTGCTTTCTCATCTAAAGAAGGAGTAAGTGTTGCAGAGAACATCAATTCAGCAAATGAAAGCGTGTCCATTTCTGCTTCACCGTTCACTACTTGC
>JAMWZA010000207.1 GCA_024305105.1 Marinoscillum sp. | reverse complement strand
TGGTAATTTTGGGTCACGCTCTGAGAGGAAGTCATGCGGCCATTGATAAAACTCGTAGACGAAGATGAAGAGGTACCTCGCTTGACGAATCCCTCGATATCCGGGAACGGACTATAATTTTTTAGCCGTTCATTTTCAACCGTAAGAGTGACCTTAAAATATTGATTAACAGCCACTTCTGTGCTCCCAACCTCGACCCTCTTATCCTGAGCCATCGTGCTTGAAAGAAGAACAAATACAAAAAAGAAACCTAACCCTAAAACCCTCGTATTAATCATAAGTTATCAATGAAAACGATTGCAAATTGTAGTCGGAAAATTAGCAGAAAAGCTAAACATTGCTTAACTTATCCTTAACTACGTTTTCAAAGGAAAACGTCAAATTTACATCATTAGTTAACCCTTTAACAAAATTTTAGATTTATGTTAGAGTATTTCAAAACCATCCTATCAAAAGTGAGTTTTGACCGGTGGCTCTTCGAGAAAGAGCTTAAGAAAGCAATCAAGTCGCTCGTCCCGGAAGAAATTAGGACCTTACGGGACTGGTGTTACGATCAATACGGTCAAATCTACGAATCAATACTAAATAAATGCTTTAGTACAGCATTAACTTAAAAACCAAAAAGGCTCCCAAACGGGAGCCTTTTTTATTTCCTTACAGCTGACTTAACAACTCATCCACGGCTCTTTTAAGCTGTGGGTCGACCTTCTGTTTTTTATATGCGGGTGGGTTAGTAACCAGTATATCTGGAACAGCAGGACCATGCTCCATATTTTCCTCTGTTGCTTTCACATACCAGGCTCTGAATGGCATCCGCACATACGATCCATCCATCAGACCATAACCACCTGTAGAAATCACCGCACCGAAAGTCGGCTGACCTACCAGTGTTCCCAGTCCAAGTGTCTTGTAAGCATGAGAGAAAATCTCCGCGTTGGAATAGCTGTTTTCGTTGCAAAGCGCAATTGACGGCTTGGTCCATGAGGACAATGGCAAGCGCTCTGAGAATGGATAAGTATCCTTAAATTTCAAATGATCGTCCTCCAGACTTTCTGCGGCACCACGAGGCACAGTATATGCATGCTGCCTAACACTTAGTACAGCCATGAGGTAGTCTGTGGTCCACCCACCTCCATTGTAGCGTACGTCAATGACGATTCCTTTTTTACCGTATCCTGCAGCCATCAACTCACGCTCGAAACGCTCAAAGCTAGTCCAGTTCATCCCTTGGATATGCAGGTAACCTAGTTTTCCGTTCGAGTACTCGTCTACTAATTTTCTACGATTCTCTACCCAGTCATCGTATAGCTCACTTCGCAGGCTACCAGCAGGCCAAATGATCACTTCTCTGGATTTTCCAGCTGATGTTACTTCCAGAAGAATTGGGTTGTCGCTTTCGTTGACAAGTAAGGAATAAAAATTAGTGCTAGGTGTGACTGATTGCTGATTCACAGAGGTGATGATGTCACCAACATTCAGCTTACTTTCTTCCCGATCTGCCGGACTGTTTGGAAGCACGCAAGAGATTTTGAAGCCATCAGCAACATTCTCTCCAGACACACCTAACAAACCCGTCTCTTGACGCTGGGTTTCTTTCGGGTTATCACCACCACGCATTCCCATGTGACTGGCATTAAGCTGTCCCAGCATCTGGTTGTAGATGTACTGAAAATCTTCTTTAGTACTAGCCTTTAATGCCAATGGTTTGTACTTGGTTTTCAGCGCACTCCAATCTCTCCCATGGAAATTGGGATCATAGAATCCCTGATCCAATGCTCTCCATCCCTCCTCAAAAATCTGCTCAAGCTCTGCAACATAATCTATCTCGAGAATAGAGGAAGTTGATAATGTCTCCTTCTTATCATCGCTGGTTTTAACACGCTCCAATTTACCGCCTCGGCTCACGAAATAGACGTACTTACCCTGCTTGTCCAACAGGAACCCGTAAGGCCTCAGGTTTCCACCAGCAATTTCTTTGTTATCCGAACCGTCCCACTTGATCTTGAACAAATTTCGCTCCACCTCATAGTTTTGGCGTCCCGCTGACCCAAGTGTGTAGTAAATATTTTCTCCTTTCGTATCAAAGGTGAAGTCGGACTCATTTCCGGCATAAGACGTTACCTGAATTACCCGATTGTAAATTTTCTCAAAATCAATCTTAACAGGCTCCGTAGTTTCTTCATCCGTATCATCTTTTTTCTTGTCGTCACCAGAAGACTTGCCTTTATTCTGATCTTCTTCCGGATACCAATCGCGCTGCAGTTTGGTCTTTTCCCAGTCGGATTTATTCAACCACACAAACCAAATATCAGTATCTCCATTGTTTCTGGAGGAAAGAAATCCAAGCTTACTTCCATCAGGACTCCATACCGGATTGCGGTCTCTTTTTGGGTGCATGGATACATTCACGGGTTTAGAAGAATTATCTGCTGCATGAATGTACACTTCATCATTGAAGTTGAGATCGGACATGGAATAGGCCAACCACTTGGAATCCGGAGACCATGCTACACCACTCGGTGAATCCCATCCATCCTGCAATGTTATCTGATTAGATAGCTGTCCTGAAGAGGAGATACTCGCCACTAACAATTTACCTCGGTTTTGGCGATAAGCCAGCTTCGTCAAATCTGGACTCATCACCAGGTTGGATTCATCCTCCGGAGTGTTGGTGATGCGTTTGACGCCATGTTTCAGGGATTTGAAAATATCTTTCCGTAAAGGGTCGGTCGAATATGCCGTATATAAATCATACTGTCCATTTCTATCTGAGGTGAACAACAGCGTCTCATCGTTTAACCAAACCACATCCCGTTCTCTGGACGGACTGTTGGTCACACGAACACTGCGATTAAACTCTTTGTCATTCATGCGAACAAACACTTCTCCATGAGTGATATATGCCGAATATTTCCCATTGGGAGATACTGCATATTCTTCCAGTCCATTGGAGATGGTCTTGGCAACTTCCTGATCAAACCTCAAGTCAGAAGACACATTGATTGATAGAGTAGTCGCTTCAGTTTCTGATCCTAGCATCTTGACCTGGTCTGCCAGTTGATAAACGATGGTGCCATTGTCACTCACCGAAAAGCTATTGATTCCAAAATTTTCTTCTGAGGTCAACTGAGTCGCCTCACCTCCAAGTGGCAATTCATGAATGTTGTAACGGCCACTTTCTGAGGTCAGGTAAAGCAAGGTATTGTTATCCTTCCATTGAGGATTGAAATCGTTCCCGTTATAGTCAGTCAGCTGAGTGTATTCACCTGTGTTCATATCGTACATCCATACATCTCTGTTAGCAGGACCCTGATACGCTTCTCTGGCAGTGCGACACGTACCACGCACAAAGGCCACTTTGGAGCCATCTGGAGAAACTACCGGTTCCAGACCTAAGGCATCGATCAATAAAGTAGGTGTGCCACCATCAATAGCTACTTTATGAATCTCGCGCTCGCGCTCTACTTGAGCATATAATCGGCGAGTGGTGAAAACTAACTCACCACCAGTAGTAAAGTCCGTCAACTCATCACTGGAAGCGTGAAATGTAAGCCTGGTTGGAATACTCCCGCCTGCTTCCATCAAGAATACGTCATTATTCCCATATCGATCACTTTGAAAAGCAATGCTCTTGCCATCAGCACTCCATTTTGGATTGGTTTCGTAGGCTTCATGTAGTGTCAGACGATCTGCACGTCCTCCGACAGCCGGAACGGTCCAGATATCTCCCTGGTAAGAAAAGGCAATGTTTGTTCCATCAGGGCTGATTGTGGGTTGTAAAATTAGTGGTTGTGCCATGAGTGAGGCACTACTTAATAGCGTAAGTATTAATAGGTATACGTTTATTTTCATGAGGTAAAGGTTTGTTTATTTGTGAAATCAACCCCAAAATATAGGATTTGTTAAGAATGAGTGATGATACAAAGGATAGTCGACCGCATTATTTGACTAGTGGCATTAACCATTCACCAAAAAACTGCGGTGTATGTGATGGAAAAAATAAGTATATTTCTAATTCCCAAAACCCTTAAAATGATGAAACTCACAGTGATGGTGGGCATGATCTGTATGCTACAGGTAGGTTTTGCTCAAACAAATGATGCTTACAAGCTTTCTGATTCAACCTTTGTTACTGGTCACATTCAACATCCTATCGAATTGATCAAAGGCATGGCCCCCGGTGTATTAGTTGCTGAACCCAATACCACCGGATTTGCAAATTATGATATCAGAATACGAGGAAGCAACACCTTCCAAAGCAGAAGCAACCCGCTGATAGTCTTGGATGGATTAGTAGTCCCCTCATTTGATTTCATCGACCCTAATGAAATCAAGGAGATCAGCGTTATCAGAGGGAGCGAAACCGCCAGGTATGGCATGCAGGGAGCCTCTGGAGTGATCGTGATCACAACTAAAAAAGGCTCAGGAAACTTTCACATAAATTATCATGGTTTTGCTTCGGTTGACTCCAAAATTTACAAACAGCGATCACTTCTGGCTAAAGAGTATCACTCACTAGGTGGCAGTGATTTTGGCTCGAGTACCAACTGGGTAGACGAAACTACTCAAACGGCGTTTTCTAATGTCAACCACCTGTCATTCGGCCAACAACAAGGAAACTTTTCATATCGACTTGGAATGAATTACCGAGATGGTCAGGGTGTTCAGAAAGAAACTGAATTCGATCGTTTCAATGGCCTGGCATCTTTAAGCTGGAAGCCAAGCCAATTTCTTGAATTGACATATCTCGGTGGGTACAACAATGAAACAGCTACCCCAGGGTTTACTGAAGTAAATCGATATGCTTTATCCGCCAACCCTACTATGCCCATATTCTTTGAATCAGGGGACTATTACCAACCGATAACATTTGACTACTACAATCCGCTCGCGATTATTGCGCTAAGCGAACGGGAAAGAACCACTACGAATCACCTCAACCTACTGCAACTGACCAGCAACGTCGGCATTGCCAAAGCCGCCGTTTATGCTAGCAACTCGAATCAGCAATACACACTCGATGAGCACTATGAAGATCAACTGTTCTATCGTGGAGGAGAAATTTACCAGAAAGACTACCTAGTCAATCACAACCATTTAGGTGGACGGGTTTCTCTCCATCTTAAATCAGACAACTGGTCGTTTATCCCTTCTTTACAATTTGACAATCACATTTATCGGTTTGAAGATAAAGTAGTGAGTTCAGTTGTCTCAGCATCCCAAAACTTCATACAGACCACCTTCCAAAAAGATCAAATTGTGCTCATTGGTGGGACCATAGCTACAGATATTAATTTCAGTGATAAATGGTCGGTAAGCGTTGGTGACAGGCTGGAAGCTTCCTCCGCTTTAGGCGACGATAATGACATGGCGCATTTCCCATGGATCAACACTCGGGTGAACTTATCAAATCTTATCGGATTTGGTGGAACGAACTTTTTCACTTTCGGTCATGGGAAATCAGGTATGACACTATATCAGGACGGTTTATCAACAGCACAAATAGAAGATTGGGGTACGGCGCGATTTGCCAATCCTGGCCTAAGAAGTGAAGTGGTCCAAAACACAGACATTGGGATGGAGTGGCGATCGTCAAATGGACGGTTAGGAATAAGCGGTCAATGGTACTGGAAGGTGGCTTCAGACATGATTTGGGAAACATACTACAATAATGGAGAAGAGAGAGCGGAGATCAATGTCAATGCCGGTAAGCTGTCTAACCAAGGATTGGAATTAGTGATTGACTATTCACAGGAGATAGGTGCGGTGAATTGGCAGACGCAGCTTGTCACTTCCACGTTCAACAGTGCATGGAAAAGCCTTAAGGGTGATAGGAATATTGACCTGGACAGCACCCGGTATGGATTGGTATTTAATGCCGGTTTTTCAAGTCCATCCGTAATCTATTATAAAGAAAACGAACCATTTGGGGCCATAACAGCTATCAAAACCACTGGCATAGACCAGAGTGGAACGTGGAACACGGTGGATGTAGATGGTGATGGCTATGCTTATCTGGAAGATTTGCAAGTCACTGGTCAGGCCATTCCTAAATGGACGTTGAGCTGGTTCAACACCTTCAAATACCGAAAGTTCTCTGCAGCCATGCAAGTCACTGGTGCATTTGGCCACAGTCTGGTCAATGAAACAGCAGTCATGTACCAGCCAAATGCTTCTTGGTATTACTACAATTTTCTGGAGAGTTACCAAGAAATAGAACCTGTAGATGATCGCTTTATGGTCGATTATTTTGTGCAGAAAGCCTCCTATTTACGCATGTCTTACCTGCAGTTTGCATACAGCTTCAAGGATCAACCCGGAAAAACACTTAGCAACTTACAGGTCTATATCGCCGGAAACAACTTATTGACTTTTTCCAAATATCTCGGGAATAACCCGGACTATCGACTGTCTAAAAAAGACTTTGGACTGGATACGAGTAGATCCACGATTGCAGATAGCAAACTGCCCGGATATGATGCAGCTAACCAAATGTACTCTTCTAGATCCTTTACCCTCGGTGTGAAATTAAGCCTATTTTGACTGATTCAGTGCTTGCTCTATATCGGAGATGATATCATCCACATGTTCTAATCCTACAGAAATACGGACTAGACCTGGAGTAATCCCAACCGCCTGACGCTCTTCCTCAGATAGCTTACTGTGCGTAGTAGATGCTGGATGTGTAGCGATAGTCCGTGTGTCTCCCAGATTGGCAGATAAGGAAATCATATCCAGTGCATCCAGAAAGTTGCGGCCCTGATCTATACCCCCTTTCAATTCGAACGTGACAATACCTCCCCCGAGTCGCATTTGCTTTGTGGCTAGCTCATATTGCGGAAAAGATGGTAAAAATGGATACCGTACCTGGCTCAAAGCGCTATGCCCTTCCAGATGTGTGGCTAGCTTCAGTGCATTGTCGCAATGCTTCTCCATGCGCACAGCCAGGGTTTCCAGACTCTTGGAGAGAATCCATCCATGGAATGGCGACATAGAAGGTCCCGTATGACGAGCCATGAACTTGATCTCTGGGAACAATTCTTCAGACGTAAGTATGGCACCACCGCAAACTCTACCCTGTCCATCGATAAATTTAGTAGCAGAGTGAGTAACAATATCGGCTCCCCATTCGATGGGGTTTTGTAAATACGGAGTGGCAAAGCAGTTGTCCACATTAACCATGATACCCCTGGACTTAGCCAGTTTGCAAACCCTTTCCAGATCAATAAGGTCCAAAGCAGGATTGCTCGGTGTTTCCAAAAAGATCATTTTCGTCTTCGGTGTGATGGCCTCTTCCCAGCCGTCATCATCCAAAATATCTACATAAGTAGAAGTGATGCCCCATTTAGGCAACAGCTTTGTCAGGATCTGATGGGTAGACCCAAACAATGACCGTGATGCCACCACATGATCGCCGCTACTTAGAAAAGCAGCCAGGCTCGTAAACATGGCCGCCATGCCTGAAGCCATCGCCACACCGGTTTCGGCACCTTCGAGCAAACAGAGCTTCTCTATGAACTCGTCATTGTTCGGATTGGAATAGCGGGAATAGATGTTTCCCTCCTTCTCTTCAGCAAATAACGAACGGGCATCTTCCGCATCGTCAAACTTAAAACTAGACGTGGCATAGATGGGTACCGAATGCTCTTTTTGGCTTGAGCGCTCTATTTGATGTCTTATTGCTGCAGTTTCGAACTTTTTGTCGCTCATGGCATTTATCTTTAAGGCGTTAAGAAAACTACGGGGTAAATTTTTTAGGTCTGCCAAAACTAAGGCAGGAATGTGATGATAAAAACATCCGTTTCACTAAAGTGTGGTTAGATTAACCTTTTTATAAATCGAAAGATCATTAAATACGATTGTGCAATGAAAGAAATGAGTGTTACAGAGCTAAAAACCTTAATCGATAGCGGCGAGGAATTTCAACTGATAGATGT
>JAMWZA010000206.1 GCA_024305105.1 Marinoscillum sp. | reverse complement strand
TTCAGCCTTTTTCCCATCGTGGGCGATGATTGCTATTTTCATACGGTAATTTTAACAAAAAAAATAAGGACACCCATCGTGGATGCCCTTATTTGCTCAACTAATCTGCTATGATAATTAGAGTGTGGATTCTTCAATGAACGCTGAGTTCGGTTGAGGCTCACCTCCAAGGATTTCGTCATTTGCAAATTCCCTGAATTGATCAAAATTAGCCTTGAATTTATCTGCCAATTGATTGGCCTTGTTGTAGAAGGCCTGATCGTTTTGCCAGGTTTCTTTTGGACTAAGGATGTCATTAGGCACTCCAGGACAGGTGGTTGGCATCTCCGCTCCAAAGATGGTGTGCTTGCGATAGCCGACATTATCGAGTACACCGGATAGCGCTGCAGTAATCATCGCTCTGGTGAATTTCAATTTGATTCTACTACCCACCCCATAAGGGCCTCCGGTCCAGCCTGTGTTGATCAGCCACACGTTCACATCGTTCTCTTCCATTTTCTGGCCCAGTAGTTCTGCATAACGAGTAGGATGAAGTGGCATAAATGGTGCTCCAAAACAGGCTGAGAATACAGGTTGTGGTTCTGTAATGCCCGCTTCTGTTCCCGCTACTTTAGAGGTGTATCCAGAGATGAAATGATACATCGCTTGACCTTTGGTTAACCGCATGATCGGAGGCATTACTCCAGAAGCGTCACATGTTAAGAAGAAAATGTTTTTGGGAATTCCTCCAATGGAAGGCTTGACTGTATTGCGAATGTGATCAATAGGGTAAGAAACTCTGGTGTTTTCGGTTACTTCCGTATTGGTGAAGTCCACAGTCCGGGTAGTCGGAATGAACCGGGTGTTTTCAAGAATGGCACCATATTTAATAGCATTCCAGATGTCTGGCTCATTCTCTTCGGTAAGATCAATGACTTTAGCATAGCAGCCACCCTCAAAGTTGAACACACTATTTTTCGTCCATCCGTGCTCATCATCGCCAATGAGTAAACGATTTGGATCTGCTGATAAAGTCGTTTTACCAGTACCTGATAGTCCAAAAAAGATGGCCGTATCATGCTCCTCTATTCCCATGTTGGCAGAACAGTGCATTGGAAGTACGTTCTCCTTGGTTGGAAGTAAAAAATTCAATACAGAGAAAATTCCTTTTTTCATTTCTCCAGAATAGGCCGTACCTCCGATCAGGATCATTCTTTTGGTCATGTCCAGGATGGCAAAATTGGATTGTCTCACTCCATCTGTTTCTGGATCAGCTTCAAATTCTGGACAACAAATAATGGTGAAGTTTGGATCAAAATCCTCGAGCTTATAATCCGGAGGGGTAATGAACATGTTATAGCAGAATAAGTTGTGCCAAGCCATGGTATTGATGACTCGTAACTTTAATTGATGAACCGTATCTGCGCCTGCATAAGCATCTCTGACATAGACAGATTTGTCTTCGAGGTAGCCAATCATTTTGGCGTATATTCGATCAAAGCTCTCTGATGAGATGGGTTTGTTTATGTTACCCCACCAGACATCTTTCTCGGTAAGTTCATCTTTGACGATAAAGCGATCTTGTGGAGATCGACCTGTAAAGTCACCCGTATCGCACATAAGTGCTCCTGTATCGGTTAGGTGTCCTTCGTTGTTTCTAACGGCAATTTCCGTTAGCTCCGTAGCAGTGAGGTTCCAAAATGCCTCTTTTACTTTTTTAATACCTGCAGCTTCTAAGCCGCTTTTTGTTGATTTTAGACCGAACTCTTCCATGTTTTTAGTCGTTGATTTAAGACATGTCGAAGGTCGTTAGTCTAATGGCAGATTGTAATGACCACCATCATCTATGTCTGTGATATCAGACATAATATGGACTGTCATAAATCAAAAAAGGTACAGCCAATAGTGACTGTACCTTTTCTCAGTATCATGACTGCAAGAGTCAGTCGTAATTTGGATTAGGTTTTGGCTGTCCGGCCATAATTTCATCGTTTGCGAACTCTTCGAACTTGGTAAAGTTGTCATTGAATTTGCGTGCCAGGTCGTTTGCTTTCTTGTAAAAAGCCTGATCGTTTTTCCAGGTTTCTCTAGGAGAAAGAATTTCGTTTGGTACATTCGGGCAAGTCAATGGTATTTCTGCTCCGAAAATAGAGTGCTTTCGATAGCCTACATTGTTCAGAACGCCACTCAGCGCAGCTGAGATCATTGCTCGTGTATATTTCAAACTGATTCGTTTGCCAATCCCGTAAGGTCCACCGGTCCATCCTGTATTGATCAACCATACGTTGGTTTCGTGTTCTTCCATTTTTTTACCCAACAGTTCGGCATATCTGGTGGGATGAAGAGGCAAGAATGGCGAACCAAAGCATGCTGAGAAAACTGGCTGAGGCTCAGTTACACCAGCTTCAGTTCCTGCTACCTTGGAAGTGTATCCGGATATAAAATGATACATGGCCTGACCTTTAGACAAACGCTGGATCGGAGGAATTACTCCAAACGCATCACAGGTGAGGAAGAAAATGTTTTTAGGGATTCCGCCGATAGAAGGGTCTACCGCATTTCTAATGTGATGAATAGGATAGGAGACCCGTGTATTTTCAGTTACTTCACAGTTGGAGTAATCCACTTCTCTTGATCCATCTTTAAATCGTGTGTTTTCCAGAATGGCTCCATATTTAATGGCATTCCAGATGTCAGGTTCCTTTTCTTCGCTTAAGTCGATTACTTTGGCATAACACCCACCTTCAAAATTGAATACATTCTTTTCTGTCCAGCCATGTTCGTCATCTCCAATCAACAATCGGTTCGGGTCTGCGGAAAGTGTCGTTTTACCCGTTCCAGATAGGCCGAAGAAAATAGATGTGTCACGGTCTTCTATTCCCATGTTTGCAGAGCAGTGCATGGACAGTACGTTTTCCTCATGCGGAAGGATGTAGTTGAGTACGGAGAAAATTCCTTTTTTCATTTCTCCAGAGTACCCCGTTCCACCAATCAAGATCATTCGTTTGGTGAAATTGACAATAGCGAAGTTCTTTTGTCTGGTTCCATCGGCTTCTGGATCTGCCTCAAATTCAGGAACACAAATAATGGTAAAGTTAGGGTCGAAACTCTCTAATTTATATTGCTCAGGGCGCAGAAACATGTTATAGCAGAATAGGTTGTGCCAAGCCATGGTGTTGACCACTCGTATTCTAAGTCGGTGTGTTTTGTCAGCGCCAGCATAGGCATCTCTCACATAGACTTTTTTGTCTGCCAAAAAGCTGACCATTTTGTTGTAAAGCTGATCAAAGTTGCTTTCTGAGAAAGGGATGTTGATGTCTCCCCACCAAACAGCATCTTTTGTTTTATCATCTTTAACGATAAATCGGTCCTTTGGAGATCTGCCAGTGAACTTGCCGGTATCACACATCAAAGCGCCTGAATCTGCTAGCTTAGCCTCTCTGTTTAAAACAGCTTCTTCGATTAGCTCTGCCTGACTCAAATTCCAATGTGCTTCTCGGACATGAAGGCCAAGTGTGCTGAGGTCGTTTTTTTGTGATTTTAATCCGAATTCTTGCATATCTTCGGTTTTCGTTTGGGTTCCTACTGTAGGGTTCAAAACGTCCATTTTGTAGATTTTGGGGTTTGTTGTTTATGGGTAATATGAGCGTTTACAGCTATTGAAAACGTTTGCAAGCGAAGTTAGTGTGGATTATTTAGAAACTGAAACTTTCGAATTAATTACACGGTTTATTTCTGCCACTTACATCATTTGGTTAGCCATTTATTAGATTTTGCTTATACTTGCCGATTTGAATATTAGTGTATTTAACCCAATATCTTTAACTGAATGAGTGGAGAAAAGACGTTCTTAGGTCACCCCAGAGGATTAGCTACTTTGTTTTTTACCGAAATGTGGGAACGTTTCAGCTACTACGGTATGCGAGCGTTGCTCATATTATTCATGGTGGATTCTGTAGCTAATGGCGGATTAGCACTAGATGATAAGACCAGTGCAGCCATTTATGGGCTCTATACCATGTTTGTCTATTTGTTAGCATTGCCTGGTGGGTGGCTGGCAGATAAGTTTTTTGGACTCCGCAAAGCCGTTTTTTATGGTGGTATCATTATAGCGGCAGGACATTTCTGTATGGCCGTTCCTACCATAGAGACATTCTTTCTAGGACTCTTCTTGATCATTGTTGGAACAGGCTTGTTGAAGCCTAATGTGTCCAGTATCGTAGGTGGATTGTATTCATCGGACGAGCCATCCAGGCGTGATGCGGGATATTCCATTTATTACATGGGAATCAACATTGGCGCCTTTGTAGCACCATTAATTACAGGATGGTTAGGTGAGGGTTTTTCATGGCATTACGGGTTTGGAGCTGCTGGGATTGGAATGGTTGTAGGAGTGATTCAATACAAAATGACCCAAGGGTACCTGGGCGACGTTGGAATAAAGCCGGAATCCACTGGTGATATCGAAAAAGATGCGAAGCGAAGAAAGAACATTGGTAGAGGACTATTCGTCACTGTGTTAGCGATATGTGTAGTATTGGCGCTAATGTTAATGAGGGTCATTACGGTTGATCCGGTCAGTATTGCTAATCTATCCAGCTACATCATTATTGGTGCAATAGTTTTGTATTTCCTTTACATATTCCTAGCGGAGGAACTCACTAAGGATGAGAAGAAAAAGATTGGGATGATTTTAGTGCTTTTCTTTTTCTCTGCAGTATTTTGGTCAGGATTTGAGCAGGCGGGTTCGTCGTTAAACCTATTTGCCGATCGCTATACGAACAGAATGATCGGTGGATGGGAGATGCCAGCGAGTTGGCTTCAATCGGTAAACCCAATATTTATTATTCTTTTATCGCCTGTATTTGGGTGGTTATGGATTACATTGGCTAAGAGGCATTTAGAACCAAATACTCCAGTGAAGTTCTCTTTTGGTTTGATCTTTCTGGGACTCGGTTTTGCTGTGATGGCTATTGCTTCGGGTATTGTGGCTACAGGAAATAACGTGTTGCCGACCTGGCTAATCATCACCTATTTACTTCACACTACTGGTGAGTTAAGCTTTTCACCAGTTGGGCTTTCAGCAGTGACAAAGCTTTCTCCTAAGAAGCTCGTAGGACAAATGATGGGTGTATGGTTCATGTCGGTAGCACTTGGTAATCTGATCGCCGGGTTAGTTGCTGGTGAGTTTGATGAGTCTTCTATTGCTGCAAACCCCAATGTATTGCCTGACCTGTTTTGGTTCATTACTCAGTTCACAATTGGTGCAGGGATCTTGATGCTTATACTTACTCCATTGATGCGGAAGCTGATGGGAAATGTGAGGTGACGAAGAGTCGAACATGAGATTTTGAAGGAGGATGTTTCCAGGGAGATATCCTCTTTTTTTATCTATTCATAATGACGCCAATGGATATTTCTAACCCTTCCAGAAGAATAGCGCCATCGTCGTTTAGTTGTTTGGTTGTAAGTGCAGTTCCTGAACTGCCACCTGTATATGAACCAGAGATGTTTGTTTTCGAAGATCCATTTAAGTAGGAGGCTTCCGTCGTTAAAGTGAGCTGGTCGGATAGTGCGAGTTGAAACTCAATTCCAGCAAGCCATCCATATCCTATTCTGTCGTCAATCGTCCAATTGCCGTTCAAAACTTCCCATTCTTCATATGTCCTCAGAGCTCTGTCGATATTACCTGAATTGGGTCGCGTATTAATATTCCACCAACCAAACCCACCGGCAAAGAGCTTAGTGATAAGTGGTCCTGTTGGAATCTTGACAAATACATCGGCAGGAACCAAAATAGCAAAGTGAGGGCCTACTAGTGGCTCAGTAGCTTGGAAATCAAGGTCTTTCATTCCGAGTCCTGGAACATTATAAAGTGAGGCTCCGGTTTCGATGCCTACAATATTTCCAATTCCCAGTCCTCTGATAGAGAAGGGACTCACTGGAGCAGAGAGATAGCCGTTTTTAGGAATGAGGTAGGAGAAAGAAATTCCCTGGGCCTGAGTGCCAAGGTAGGTAATGGATAAGAGTAGGATAGACGTGAGAATCCGCATGGTTGAAGGTGTTGTCATTCTTCTTGTTCTTCAAAATTACTGAAGAATGATTCATACTTTTTTTTGAGGTCGTCTGCCGTAGAGTTCATTACCTCCAGACTGTAATAGAACGAAAGTGCTGTGTTGTATGGAGCAACTTCATCCATTCGGGTGATGTGTTCTGCAAGGTTCTGATAAAAAGAAGATGTAAAGTCGGTATAAAACTCCTGCGTATGATAGATATCAGCTGCTGCCAGCATGAAATCCTGATCAAGGTAATTGGTAGCCGTATTGTTAAGGGCTAGATTCCAGGCAGAGTGGTTCAGTAATTCAAATGCGTATTGGAAACTGACATTGGTAACGTCTTCCGATTCAAGATGAACCAGAGAATCAATATACGCATTGAAAGCATGATTCCTCTCCATGGTGCTGTCTATTTTTATTTGATTGTTTCGACACTCTGTGAGGATTGACTTTTTAATTAACTCCGCTTCAGATTTTGTGTCTAGTGATTCTTTATAAGCGTTTAATCCCAGAGCTAGCAGTACAGCAAACACGACCGAGAGGAACTCCATGGCTAATTGGCCTATTGGGATTTTGTTGATCTTCATGAGGTTAGTTTATTCTTACTGCCAATGGTAAAATAAAGAATGGTCCCTATGAAAGGGAGTAGTATGACGAGAACAATCCATAACAGCTTCTCATTCGTATCGTTGAACTGACTTTGGATAATATCAACAAGGGTCCAAATCCAAACAGCAAAAAGTAAAAGGCTAATTATGATAAAGAAGAACATGGTAGTGCAGATTTATTGAGTATCGAGCATATGGTTAATACCTCTAAGATACTGGACAGCCCTATAAAACAAAAGACCCTGACGATTTGCCGGTAGCAAATGTCAGGGTCTTTTAACTTATATGTTTATTAGGAATTAATTACATCATTCCGCCCATGCCACCTGGCATGCCACCGCCCATTGGAGGAGCGCCAGCGCCTTCCTCTTCTGGATGATCAGCTACTACACACTCGGTAGTCAATAGGAGAGAGGCGATAGACGCAGCATTCTCCAGTGCCAGACGAGTTACTTTAGTAGGGTCTATGATACCAGCTTTGAACATGTTTACATATTCGCCTGTAGCAGCATTGAAACCATAGTCATCTTTACCACCTAGAACAGCGTTTACAACTACTGAAGGCTCTCCGCCAGCATTGCTTACGATCGTTCTAAGAGGTGATTGAATCGCATTGTAAACGATTTTCACACCAGTGGTCTGGTCGATGTTGTCAAGCTCGAGGTTTTCGATTGACTTTAAAGCCCTGATAAGCGCTACACCACCACCAGCTACTACACCTTCCTGTACGGCAGCTCTGGTTGCGTGAAGAGCATCATCTACACGGTCTTTTTTCTCTTTCATTTCTACTTCCGTAGCAGCACCTATGTAAAGGATTGCGACACCACCAGAAAGCTTAGCAAGACGCTCTTGTAATTTTTCTTTGTCGTAATCAGAAGTTGTGTTCTCGATCTGAGATTTGATCTGGTTGACACGAGCTTCAATATCTTCTTTTTTACCAGCACCATTCACGATGATGGTGTTGTCTTTATCAATATTGACTTTTTCTGCAGTACCTAAGTAGTCAAGTGTTGCGTTTTCGAGTTTATAACCCCTTTCTTCAGAGATAACTGTACCGCCTGTAAGAACAGCGATATCTTCAAGCATTGCTTTTCTTCTATCTCCGAAACCAGGCGCTTTTACAGCAGCGATTTTCAGAGATCCTCTGATTTTGTTTACTACCAATGTAGCAAGCGCTTCACCTTCCACATCTTCAGATATGATGATCAAAGGCTTTCCAGTCTGAGCAGTTGCTTCGAGAATAGGAAGCAATTCTTTCATGTTAGAAACCTTCTTGTCATAAATTAAGATGTAAGGGTTTTCCAACTCAGCTTCCATTTTCTCCGTGTTGGAAGCTGAGTTGGAAAACCCTTACATCTTA
>JAMWZA010000205.1 GCA_024305105.1 Marinoscillum sp. | reverse complement strand
CATTATGTCATATGATAGTGTAGCTTCAATCATAGGTTTCGAGAAATATAGTTCCTCTAATATTTTTTCAGAACCTCGATTATTACCGATGTAACTAATTCTAATACATGACGAATCATTAACACAGTTATTATTGACTAAATCAATTTTACTGTTAGAAATTAATTGTTTAGCCATTACCTCCAAATCCCCATCGAAATTTAGACTGACAATAGTATCTTGAGCAAATATTTGAGTTAATAAGAAAGCTACACAGTATGTTTGCATCGTTGCTTTTAATGATAATTTTAGGATATTTCAATTAAAAAATAGGGCTTTTGAAAATATTTATTTTTGAACCGAATGGTAGAACCAACACTGCTAAATATGTAAAAAACATAATTCAAAATGAACAGAAAGTGTTTACCTCATCTGGAAGCATCTATAAGTCAGAAGTGGAAGAACCAGTATTTGGTAAATACCATTCATCCAAGGGTTTAGGGAAATTGGGTTATTATTTACTAGGGTGGATTAGAGCAGTTGTTAAAGTGAGTAAAAGAGATATATTTCATTATCACTGGTTGAAATTAAGCCCACTAGACTTTTTCTTCATCATGCTCTTGAAACGGAAAGGTGTCCAGGTTATTGGTACCGTCCACAATATTCTTCCGCATGAAAGGATGTTCTATGACGACTATTTTTTTGCTAGAATCTACAAATGGTCAAATGTGCTAATATTCCATACCGAGGGGATTTTAGAGACTTTTATTGCAAAATTCTCTATACCGAAAAATAAGTTCAAAATAATCAGTCATTACTATGATCCAGTGACTATTGAGCAGCAAAAGGAGATTCCGGAAAAAATGTTATTTTTTGGGAATATCAGGCACTACAAAGGATTAGAATTACTAATCGAGGCAATTAAATTACTACCATCGAAAAAAGGGTGGGAGTTATGTGTTGCAGGAAGACCTGAGTACGATATGTCTGCATTAAAGATTCAAACGGAAAATTATGAAAACATTCATTGGAGGGATTCTTTTATTGACGATGATGATGTTGGTGAATTATTTAATCAACATGGAATTGTGGTCATGCCGTATAAAAAAATCGACACTAGCGGATTACTCTATTTGGCTCAAAGCTATGGAAAATTAATAATAGCACCTCGAATGGCAATTTTTGAAGAAACTATAGATCACATGGTAAATGGTTTGCTTTTTGAACCTAATAATGTTAAAGACTTGAGCGCAATGATTCAATTTGCCCTAGACCCTAATACTTTTCATAAATTAAAGGCTAGAATTACTTCCGAACTACCAATTGATTCTATTTCGGGTTTTCGTAATGCTCATCAAAAGCTTTACAGCGATTTAAAAAACGAACAATAATGATTATTTCATCATTTGGATTTTTTTTATTTTCTATAGTCTTGTTGGTCTATATTCTTTATCCGTTTTGGTTATCCTTCGCTAATTCGAGAGAGCCATCAAAGCCTTATGTGTTCGGCCAGCAAACGATCATATATCACATAATACCAATGTACAATGAGGAGAAAGTGGCCTCAATGAAGGTGCAAAACTGTAAGCAATTAAATTCTCCTCTGAGGATAATTCATGTATTTGTTATCGACCAATCAGATGACAAGACAGTTGAAATTTTGAATTTAGCTATAAAGTCTTTGAAAGACTTTATGATTATCAACAAGGGCTACAGAAATGGTAAGAATGATTCATTAAATAAAGCTATAGAAAGGATAAAGCCGTTGGAAAATGACATTCTTCTTTTCTCAGACAGTAATACTATGTTGGAAGCAAATTCATTTATGTTTCTCTATGAAAAGCTGAAGGCAGGTTATGGTTTGGTCGGAGGAGCTATGAAATATATTGATGAAGACAGCGGTTCAGCTAAATCGGAGGGTTTGTATTGGAAATATGAAGAATGGATAAGAAAGAACGAGTCAAAAATCAACAAGTGTATTGTGGTTAACGGAGGAAACTTTGCCATGTTAGCTAAGTACTTTAAGACCTTACCTCCGTTTGTTCCCAATGATTTGGAGGCTCCACTGAGACTGTGTGGGCAAGGGGTCCCAGTAGGCTTTTCATTCGAGTCAAAAGGTATAGAGCCAGCTGTGCTGGATGAAGGTGAAGAGATGCAAAGAAAGAAACGCATGGCTAATCGTCAAATGAATTGTATTTCTTACTTATGGAGAGACCTAAATCTAGAGACTAAAGCACAAATTATAATTAGAAAAGTGTTGAGGTGGTCTGGTTACCATATTTTCATCTTCTCACTGATTTTGATGACATTGGCCATCATTGTTGAACAAACGTTCTTAGCGGCATCCCTAAGTGTTTTCTCATTGATTACATTAGTTTTTCTTATGTTACTTCACATATTATGTAGTAAGATGAAGTCAAATCGTATTTTACTCGCATTCAAACATGCAACTTCAGTTCATATTAACTCTTTCAAGGGAATGATTTCATCAATGAAGGGTAATCGCGTATCGACTTGGGAAAAAGCTGATTCAAACAGGAAAAGCCTCTAGCCTAGTAATAAATTTTAAACTTACCCTCTTTCTCACCATTATTTACAAGTATCTGTCCAATTACTATTTGTTTATTTTTTCTATTAGATGCTATCTGAATAGAGTCGGTGTTTTTAAAGTAGTAATTACCTAATAGAGATCCGTCAATACTAAAAAGAATGATCTCAATTTTCTTATATACTTTCAAAAATTTAACGACTACTTCCTCATTTGAATGTCCGATTGAGTATTTTAAATCCGAAAAACTCTTCATTATATATTCATCATTCTTGAATACTTTGGTAGCGTCGTGTAGTAATTTTCTATGTTGGTAAATTGTATTTAATTGCTTGATATCATAAGCAATGTTTTCAATATCATAGATTCCTTTATTCTTATCGTAGAGTTCCTCATAAACTAATGATCCATCTTGAAACCAGCCCGTATACCTAAAGTTTTTAGTTCTAACTGAGTATCCTTGAGTATCAGATCTTTTCCATTGAGATAGGCTAAACATTTTTTTGTTATTCAATAAGCTAGAGCCATCTAAATTAAGGTTATCTGCTTCTAAGTCAAGAACGTCTAAAATGGTAGGAAAAATATCGATGAGTTCACTCATTTTTTCATCTATTGCACCTTTTTTCTGATCAGGGTACTTAATAGTCAATGGAACTTTGCAATCAACTTCTAGATTCGTATGTTTTGACCAAGTGTTGTATTCACCTATTTTCATTCCATGATCACTAAATACGATGATCATCGATTCATCATATTGATTAGTGCTTTTTAAGTGACTGACTATTTGGCCAAAAAGATGATCAATATAGCTCAAACATGCTAAATAGCCATGGATCAATTGTTTTGATAAGCTATCCGATAAATTTGCAGTTAATGGTACCCCAAAGTACTTTCTTAATTCTGCAGAGTTATTCAGCGTCAAATCTGGACGTGAGGAAGGTCGTGATTTAGGTAAAATATTGAATAAACTATCTATTCTTTTTGTAGAATATAGATCCCAAAATTTTTTAGGCGCTGTAAAAGGTAGGTGTGGTTTTCCGAAACCTATTCCTGCAAATATCGGGTTAGCACTATTTTGTATAACAAGCAGGGATTTTATTAACCTATTCGAATTCCATCCATCTATATACAGTGAGTCGGCGACATCAGCAGATTCGAATGGAAATCCTCTTCCATGACTATCGCTCAATTGTTTATTTAAGTCCGTTATGTATCCAAAAGGGCCTACATCAGGTCTATTGTCTTCAATTGCATCAACACTCCATGCTAATTTTTCTTTATGATGAAATATTTTACCTACACCGATGGTTTCATATCCGTTTTGCATCAATATCTGTGGAAGAGTTTTAACATTTGGCAACCAATTTCTGAAGTTACTATTAGTGTTATGCACCCCTGTGCGATCCGGCCTCAAACCCGTTAAAAAGCTGGACCTAGAAGCATTACACATAGCCTCTTGGGCAAAGGCGTGTTTATAATTGGTGGCATTCATTTGGAAGTTATCTAAATTTGGGGTAATAGCATGATTGTCAAATTCAAATGCTCTTGCATCATCAATAATTACCATATAGATATTTGGTCTCTGTGCATTCACATCCAATTGATAAAGCAAATAGAAGAAAACAAGGTATTTTAGACGCGTTAACATATGTTTGCAATAAATCATATTTTATAGTGAAGAATAAATTAAAGGTAGCCCTAATTACAGGAATAACAGGACAAGATGGAGCATATTTGAGTGAGCTTCTATTAGATAAAGGATATGAAGTCCATGGTGTTAAAAGAAGATCTTCTTTGTTCAATACGGATCGAATTGATCATTTGTACCAAGATCCGCATAAACAAGGAACAAAACTGTTTCTACACTATGGCGACCTGACAGATTCAATGAATCTTACACGCCTTATTCAAGAGATTCAACCTGATGAAATTTATAATTTAGGAGCCATGTCACATGTTCGGGTAAGTTTCGATACTCCGGAATATGTTGCAAATGTCGATGGTATAGGAACATTAAGGTTATTGGAAGCTGTAAGGATCTTAGGGTTAACAGACAAAACAAGAATTTATCAGGCCTCAACCTCAGAATTGTATGGGTTGGTCCAGGAAGTACCTCAGAAAGAAACTACTCCTTTTTATCCAAGGTCTCCTTATGCAGTTGCCAAAATGTATGGCTATTGGATTACCGTCAATTACCGTGAGGCTTATAATATGTATGCCTGTAATGGAATATTGTTCAATCATGAATCTCCACATCGTGGAGAAACTTTTGTAACCCGCAAAATAACACGAGCTGTAGCTAAAATGGCCCAGGGTTTGCAGGAGTGTGTTTACATGGGTAACATAGATTCCAAACGGGATTGGGGTCATGCGAAGGATTACGTTCGGGGAATGTGGTTGATGCTTCAACAGGATAAACCCGAAGATTTTGTTTTAGCGACTGGTGCAACTACTACGATTAGAGACTTTATTACTATGGCCTTTGAACATGTAGGTGTTGAGTTGGAATTTGTTGGTGAAGGGGTGAATGAAGTGGCAAAAGTTAAGTCAAGCGCTAACAAAGCATATGATTTTGAAGTAGGTCAGGAAGTAGTAAAGATTGATCCAAAATATTTTAGACCCACTGAAGTTGATTTGCTTATAGGAGATCCGACCAAGGCGAATACCAAATTGGGATGGAAACCAGAATATGATCTTCATGCACTAATTACAGAAATGATGGATTCTGATTTGAAACTGTTTGAGAAAGATAAATACCTTTTGGAAGGAGGACATGAGGTTTTGAAGCAGGCGGAATAATTTTTGGCTTTTGGGGTTGGTTTTTGGCTATTAGCTTTTCTCTGGAATATTGGACGTACAGATGAGATTCCTACCTGCACGGGAATGACAGGCTTTAAATATTATGGAAAAAGATTCAAAGATATACATAGCGGGGCATCGAGGGATGGTAGGTTCTGCGATAAGGCGGAAGTTGGAAAGTAAAGGATTTAATAATCTATTGTTCCGAAGTTCTGCTGAATTAGATTTGACAGATCAACAGGCTGTTGCTGATTTTTTTGCTACTGAAAAACCTGATTATGTTTTTCTTGCAGCAGCAAAGGTTGGTGGAATCAATGCCAATAATGTATATAGAGGTCAGTTCCTTTATGAGAACTTGATGATGGAGGCCAATGTCATCCATTCAGCTTATATAAATAAGGTGAAGAAGCTTTTGTTCTTGGGCAGTTCATGTATCTATCCCAAAATGGCTGAACAACCTATTCAGGAAGGTAGCCTTTTGACGGGTCCTTTAGAGCCCACCAATGAACCTTATGCAATAGCTAAAATAGCTGGAATAAAGCTCTGTGAAACTTACAGAGATCAATATGAGGCAGATTTCATTAGTGCCATGCCGACCAATCTTTACGGACCAAATGATAATTACGATCTTGAAAATTCGCACGTTCTTCCGGCATTAATCAGGAAGTTTCATGCAGCAAAGGTTAATGGAGAGCCAGCAGTGGAGATTTGGGGAACAGGTACTCCATTGAGGGAATTTTTACATGTAGATGATTTGGCTACTGCTTGTTTATTTCTTATGGATTATTATTCAGATGGTCAACCGATCAATGTTGGATTTGGGGAAGATTTAAGTATAAAAGAGCTTGCCGAACTCGTAAAAAAAGTGGTAGGGTTCGCAGGGGAGCTAAGATTCAATACCGAAAAGCCTGATGGCACACCAAGGAAACTCATGTCAAGTGTGCGAATCAAAAGTTTGGGCTGGAGTCCAACAATATCTTTAGAAGCTGGAATTCAAGAGGTCTACCAAGACTGTGGACAAAGCAAATTGGTAAACAATTTCTGTTATCTTTGATCATCTTAGAGTATGCCATCTACCCATCGCTATAGCAATTTTTTTCCACTGATCTTCGTGATAGCAGATTTATTCTGCCTTAATCTTGGTGTAAGTTTTGCCAATTTTGATCGATTTGGGAGCCCGATCTATACCAATGAGTCCTATTTAACACTTCAAATAGCGCTAAATGCAATATGGTTATCTGTTTTTTTTGTGTCCAGATTGCATGAAATCAGTCGTGAGGAGCGTTTGATTGATCATTTGAATAAAGTGCTTACGGCTTTGGTGATCAACTTGTCCGTCGTATTCGCACTTTGGTTCATAGCCAAGCCCTTTTATTATTCTCGCCAGCATCTTTTTGTTAGTTACCTGGGGTTTACCCTTTTACTTCTATTTTGGAGGACTGTCTGGCATTATTTCATTAGATACTCGAGGACTAAAGGGTACAACCTAAGAAATGTGGTCATTGTTGGCTATGGAGAATTAGGTGTAGAATTAGAAAAGTATTTCAAAATCAATCCGGGAATTGGGTACAAGTTTTTGGGATATTTTGATGATCGAAAAGAGGAGGTAGAGAGAAAGTATCTTGGTAATTTGAATCAGCTTAAAGAATACTCCCTTCAGAATCCAGTGGATGTGATTTTTTGTTGTTTGCCACGCATGGTGGAAGGTGAAATCAAAGAACTCATTGATTTTGCAGAGAACAATCTGATAAAAATTAAGATCATTTCACAGTTTAGTAAACTAGGAAATCGAAATTTAAGTATTCAGCGTTACGGTGGACTGCCAGTCATTAATGTGAGTGCGATTCCTTTGGACAGTCAGGCGAATCAAATCATTAAGAGAGTGTTTGATGTGATTTTTTCAACCTTGGTGATGATTTTTATTTTTTCCTGGCTGATCCCAATTATTGGGTTCTTGATTAAACTCGAATCACCTGGACCAATTTTCTTCAAGCAAAATCGAAATGGACGAGACAATCACCCCTTCTTGTGTTGGAAGTTTCGTACGATGGTGGTCAATAAAGAATCAGACAGCAAACAAGCAACCAAAAATGATCCACGGATTACTAAAATAGGAGCGATACTTCGAAAGACCAGTATTGATGAGCTTCCACAGTTTATCAATGTCTTCCTCGGTGATATGTCAGTTGTTGGCCCTCGGCCACATCCGATAAAACTGAACCAGGAATTTCAGCCTCAAATCGATCGATTTATTCAACGGCATGCCGTAAAGCCAGGAATAACTGGATTAGCCCAGGCTAAAGGTTTTAGGGGGGAAACGGCAGTGTTCTCCGACATGAGTGGTCGTGTTCGTTTGGATCGATTTTATGTAAAAAACTGGTCCTTGATTTTAGATTTTAAGATAATTGTTCTTACTATTATATCAATAGTAAGAGGAAGCGAGAATGCATATTAGTCATTAGAAAGAAAAGGCTTTATGAAAATCGACGATTTGTTCTTTGAACGATTTCTCAAGCTTGATATCCACATACTTCGATAGCTCCAGGTCATTGCTGACCAGAATGTTTCTTAGCTTCAGATGCTGATTGATGAAAATAAACTCTAAGGGTGGGTTGACTTCCTTCATCACATCCACAATATCCAAAATACTGAGGTTATTGCCCACCAGGTTGTAAATTCCAGAAGGAGCTTCTGAAGCG
>JAMWZA010000204.1 GCA_024305105.1 Marinoscillum sp. | reverse complement strand
CGCAAATACAAAATCTAAGTCCTCCTTTTCAATATCCTAATGAATAATGCGGGTTAAATTAAATCATAAGAACAATGATGGTGCATGGCCAACTAACTATGGATTAGCACGAGGGTATTCAGCACTTGGGAAATATAAAGAAGCAATCAAGCATCTGGAAAAGGCCCTTAAGATGGTGCCAGCCAATGATACGGTTAACCCTCCAGTAATTCAAACTAATCTGGAGAAGCTGAAAAAAGGTGAGGACATTAACTAAAAAACTATTGACATCTGGGGAATCTTTTCGAGGATTCCCTCAGATGATATTTCATTGGTATTTCCAGTTCAAATTAGCTTTAGTACACATATATTTGTGACTGAATTCACCACCACATATGCCTGTTGCCGTTATTAAACATCAAAATAAAAGTATCGTTTACACTGATTTTAAACCTTGCAAGGATAAACATGAAATGATACTGACTATTCGTGAAGCTGCGGACATTTTTTCTCAACAGCCAGGAAAAGTTCTATCCCTCATAGATTTAAGAGGGGCTTATGGTAGTAGGGAGTTTATGGATGAAAGTAAGAAGCTGAGTACGGAGGTATTTCGTGGAAAAACAGCTAAAGCGGCCGCTATTGGGATTACTGGCGTGAAAAAAGTTCTTTTACAAAGCTATAATGCATTTTCAATAAATAAGATTAAGCCCTTTGATACAATGGACGAAGCTTTAGAATACCTCACCGAATAAGATACTCTTTAGCCATCTCTTCATCATCGAAAGGCCGCATGGCTCCACCCAATATCCGGTTATATCCTAATAGTAACACCTTCTTAGCACCTGTTATTCCCACAATTGCCGCTTTGGTAGGGATGTGCTTGGTGTCTTTTCCAAGCTGTCTGATATAATTAGTGAATTTAGTCGTTGCAAAGGCATCTGTGATATTGACTAGTCGAAGGTGTGCTTTGTTATCCGATAAAAGAATGTCTCTGAGTTTGTTGGCTGTGTCAAGCATCTCATCCTCAGATTCACCCCGATAATCCACATAGATGATTTCTTTTCCCTTGTAGTTGATTTTGGCGACTGGCATTATGACTGGTAATGGTTCGGTTAGATATTAAAACATCCTAAACTAACCATATTCATTGGAAATCTCAAGTTGGAATTTAGGAAATAGGTAACTGCTTTTTTTACTCTGCTAACACTGGTTAATGCATTATTTCAAGATAAAATTTAATTTTTTTAGCGACTCTTTTTGGATGTTGAACGACATATTTCGTATATTCAACTATTAATCAGCCACTTATGTCTAAAAATGAACGCTACACCGCTTTTGGCGACATTTCTGCTCGCGATCACTACTGCTTTTGGTCAAACCAACCGCTTTGTCAACTCATCTGGAACAGATTCGGGCGATTGCTCGGATTCCGGTTCACCATGTCAAACAATCAACTATGCATTAACCCAATCCGCTGACGGGGATGAACTTCGTTTAACAGCAGGTACCTTTTCCAGTGCCACAATCGACAAACGAATAACTCTGAGAGGTAAAGGCAGTTCGACCATTGTTTCTGGGCTGTCTGTAACAGCGCCAGTATCAGGAATGGCTTATGTCAATATTCGTGACTTGAAGGTATCAGGAACGAGTATCGGCATTGCGATAGCTACCTCCTTCGTACATCTGGACAGTCTGGATGTTTCAGGCCATAGCAGCCGCAACATTAATGTGGACGCTTCAGGTGGCATTTCGGACCTAATCATTGAGAAATGCAAACTGAATGATGGCGGGAATGGACTTTGGATTGATGAAACGACTAGTCTTAATGGTTTAACCATGACTGGAACCCAATTGAATGGAAACGACATTGGGTTTTATAGTCAGCTGGGGATTAGCACTTCGAATACGATGTTGGAGAATGTCGTCATTCGAAACTGTACGTTTAATAGTAATGACCGAAAGGGGATTTATTGTGAAAAGCTTTCTGATGCCTTATTTGAGAACATCTCCATAATAGGTAGTGGAGTGGATCCATCGTATGCTTTTAATAACGGAATAGACATCAACCTCAAATGGCAGGAATATAGCAATATTGAAATAAGGAATTCCAGAATATTGGATTGTGGAGATTTGGGGTCTAACAATTCGCTCCTTGTACCGGAGAACAGGCGATCTACAGCAGTCGCCATTAAGGCAAGAACTGATGCAGGCTCCTACAATGGTGACCCAGCCTCTCTAACTAATGTAACCCTGGATGGGGTTATAATAGATGGATTAGCAACAGATCTCAGGTTTGGTGAGATGGGCAAGTTGGATAATTCAGGAATAGACATGTCTACTGTGACGGTGACCAATTGTTCGCTTGCCAGTGATGACATTGCTGGTTTACTCAACCTGGAAACTTCGAACACGTTGACCATCAGTCATAACTTCTGGAGTGGAGGAACTCCTGATTTGATTTCAGATTTATTGACGATTGCGGGATCTGCGATTTCTCAGTCTAATGAGTTGGCCAATGTGATTGTGGATGAATCTAATAATTCTTACGCAGATTTTGCCAGTGCTCTGTCAGGTGTAGCTGCTTCAGGTACTATCAAAAATATACCACAAGGTACCATTACAGGTTCTACAATCATCAATAAAGATGTGACTATCAATATTCCAGGAGCTGGTTTGCTGGATAGCACGAATAGCTTGGTGACTTTTGCTGATTTGACAATTTCTGGTGGTGTGTTGACGCTTGAGGGAGATATTGAAGTGACCGGAACGCTGATTTTAGAGGCTGATGTCGAGCTCAGAAATTCCTCTGCTTCAGCTGGTGAGGTGGTTGTCAATGTCGGAGGCTCTATCCAGGATGGAGTGTCCATGGCTGCTGATGGAGCTACGGTTACTGTTTCAAGTGGAACTTTTGCAGAGCACAGCATCTACATCGATAGATCCATTACATTAAACGGAGCCAACGCTGGTACGGAGGCAGGTGGTGCTAGAGGTGCCGAGTCAATTATAGAACCTGCGAGTAGTAGCAATGGAATTTTTATTGATACCGACAATGTGACCATCGATGGTTTTGAAATCGGGCAAAGTAATCTACTTACAGGAGTGGTTTCTGATGGGTTTACCGATTTAACTATTCAGAACTCTATCTTCAATTCAGATTCACTTGGTGTTTACATCAATGATGCCTCTGATGGCGCTATTGTCATTGCCCAAAATCAAATCAATACAAGTGGTTTTATAGTGCCAGGCTTGTCTGGATTGACAACAGGTATTTCATTAAACAGTCTCACCTCAGCGGTAGATGTCGACATTACTGACAATTCGATAGATGGGGGTGCATATGGCCTTTTCGTGTTTGACTGTGTGAGTAGTTCTCCTTTAAATGTCACAGACCTTGCTGTTACCAACCTGGTTCAGGGAATTTTGGTTTCAGCTACGAATGGTACCTATGAGCAACCAAGTACAGTGACAATTGATGGACTAGATGCAAGCTCTTTCGACCAACCAGGAGGTGGGATTTCAAATGTTCCGCAGACAGGAGTATATGTATATACAAATGGTAGTGTGACCACTGCTGATGTACAGGATGTAACCATAACCAACTCCTCGATCAGCGGCACAGGAAATACCACTTCAGACTATGCCGGCATCATTTGTGGAGATTTTTCTGGAGCAATTGGCTCTACCATTCAGGACATAACGATCTCAGGAACCACTGTAGCCAGTAACCTCAATAGAGGAATCTACGTGCGTGGACAAAATACCATTGCTAATTTAAGTGATGTAGTGTTTACTGAAAACGGAGCTAATCCAACTGGCGCTGGAGGTAATCATGGCTTCCATTTGGTCGTTAGAAATAATGCAGAGGTGGATGTGAGTAATAGTGTATTTACCAATCCAGCCAGCCAGACTTCTGATGAGTTTGATGGATTGAGTTTACAGACTGGTAGTACACTGACCATCTCCAATTCTAGTTTCAATCAAAATGGAAATGGCACCATCGCTTCTACTTCTGGAATTGATCTATCTGGAAATTACCTTGGCTCGACTGATGAAACCGACTTAGCAAGTTGGATTAACTCTGGATGCGATTTCACGCCCTACCTTGGAAGTGCCACAGACTCAGACTTGGGTACTGATGGCTTTCAGGGGTATTTCGGAAATTTGTATGTAACCAATGAGGGTGCACAGACTGGTTCAGCGGACCGTGTTCAGGAAGCACACGATCTAGCAAATGCCGGAGGTGCGGTATCCCTGAACATGGGTGATTATGCCGAGGCTTTAGTAGTTACCAAAAACCTTTCTATGTCACCGCTTTCCAATACCTCCGATACGGTTTCTTTAGATGATTTAACGATGAATGGTAGCTCCATCCAATTAACGATAGACGATAACCTGAGAATTAACGCTTCGCTGACTTTTACGGATGGAAATATTGACGCGGCTGATGGAGCCGTCATTTTAGGAGCGGCAGTACCTGACCCTGCGGAAGGAGCTTCTTCAAAACTTACTGGAACCATGACCATAGAGCCAAGAGATATCGGTACAGGAGCTTTGGATATTCTAGGTGTTTCTATTGGAGCAGGTCCAGACGATCTGGGGGATATTTACATTTCACGAGAAACCGGCCCGAATGCTGTGATCGATGATGGTCCCAATACCTCTATTGGAGCCAATTGGCAAATAGATGTGGATGCGGAACCGGTTAACGGAAGAACAGTTGGGTTTACCTGGTCATCAGATTTTGACAATGGCAAGGATATAACCAATCTTCAGGTTTTTCGAAATAGTGGATCAGGATGGGAGGCAGTTGGTGACGCGCAGGACGTTTCTGCATCGAATCCAAGGGTTTTTCCTCCAGTCAATACCACTACTTTTTCCACTTGGACCATGGCTGAGGGAGATGCGGCACTGCCTGTTGAGTTATTGTACTTTAAAGGGAAGCAAATTGTGAATGCAGTAGAGCTGGAATGGGCTACAGCTACAGAGCGCAATACGTCATTTTATGAAATTGAGCGAAAATTAGGAGCAGGTGAATTCTTTCCTATTGATCAACTAACAGCTGTAGGTGAATCCACAACCAGGCAAGTCTATACCTATATGGACAAATCCGCTCACCTATTTTCTGAGGCTTTCTATCGTTTAAAAAGTGTGGATCATGATGGCTATACTGAATATTTCGAAGTAATTCGAGTGGGTGATATGCCAGGCAATCAAACCGTCAGATTATTTCCAAACCCGACGGTAGATTTTGTGACAATTGCGAGCGGTACTTTTACAAGATATGCAATCATCGCTGTGACGGGTCAGCAAGTGTTAGGTGGAGATTTGGTTGATGAACAAGTGGATCTAAGGGAATTGCCTGCTGGCAATTATGTGATGAGTCTATTTGATAATTCGGGAAAGACATTTAGTGCCTTATTGATCAAAGAGTAGCGTAGATTTCTTCAAAGCTATCGGAGAAGTGAAATGTAACGCCTAGCGTTTCTAGTAGGTTTTTAACATCTGCCGGAGGCGCTCCAACAGTGATGTAATGGATGTGAAATGCTTCTTGCTTTAGTTCATTCTTAAAGAACTTTTTACGCTCTATGAGAAGCCATCGCAGAAAGGTTTCGTGTGCACCGAAACCAAACCCCACAATGATGATGGGCATTTTAAACCAGATATCGAGCCAGGTATTTGATCCATTCCAGCGCTTTATGTTCTTTTTCATCAACCGATAGCGGCCTTTAGCGATCATCTTACGGGCTCGTTCCACACTACCCATGTAGTCGGTCAGTCCCAGACGAATGCTGTCTTTGTAGCGGATGTCACCATGTACCTTCCAGATGCCAAAACCTGAAGTAGGTTGATTCAAAATTTCGGGACTATAATAGGATTTCCATGGATAAAATCGAGTGAAACCTTTTGGTGAAATGTGCCGAAGTGGTGCTTCGATCGATTCTTCAAAGGCAGGATCGAAATTGGTGGTTAAGACAGGAGAGTTTGTCTGTTTGGCCAATTCCATGAGTCGTTTGTGCGGTGAAAGGTCGTCGGACGTAATGGTTTTGAGTAATTTGACGATTCGTGGCTTGATGGCCCAGTGGTCCTTGGTGGTCAACTCCAGTAAGTCATACACTTCCGTATACGAAAGTCCATCCAGAGCAAACGCCACATTCTTGTCTCCAGCTTCTCGAAGTAAATCTGTCCACGAAGGCATGATCTGACTGTACAGGTTAGGACCGTTTCCGATAAGGAAAGCCGCCTGATCATATTGCTGACGAATTTCAGAGAGGAGTTTCACTTATAGTCTTTTGTACGAATATAAGATTTCTGAAGGTTATTCGTGGTAACGGTTGACCTTTAAGGTCAGGATTATTACAACCATGAAACTATTAAGCTGAGTTTGATGAAGCAATTAACAAAATGAATTCAAAACAGCCCAAAAATTGTCTTTTCGACCACAGGAGAAATCTAACTCTTATTCAAAAGCAGGTTTTATGTTCAACGATTTCCTGTCGATTTAGATAGATATCCCGGGCTGGGTGCCTCCACCTGCCGGCAAAGGCCATAGCCGTCAGTTTAACATCATAAGTATTTCATAATGAGTTTGTTTGTATTTTTTTTCCAGGACGAAGTTTGGTGAAGCCCAGTCCCTTAGTTTTTTCAGCAGTTCTTTTAGTTTACCGGGCTTGTTGATGGCCTCCCGCATATGCTCGTTGATGATATGTGCGTACTTATAGTATTTCCATGGACTGGCCGTTTTATTGGTTGTAGTGGCATTGAGCCAGTGAGCCACGTGCATGAAGAGTTTCCAGTGCAGTATCAACCATATCAACCGGGCCAGCAGCTGGCATTCGAACCTGTGGATTTTCATTTCCTTGACCCGGTGCAGGACCGTTTGTGACTTCCAGATTTTGAAAACCAGCTCAATCTGCCAGCGAAGGCCGTACACCTTTTGTACCTCGGATGCTGGAATATCTTTTTGATCGGTATTGGTGAGGTAGAGGTTTAACCGTGCTTTGGCCTTAAAATCATCAGATACATTGTGCCCATAACCTTTGGCCTGCTTGCTCGTTTTTCGCAGACGCTTTTCATAAGTGCCCTCACCAGCAAGGTAAACCACCAAACGGGATCGGATCTTCTTCTCTTTACCGATAAGCACGTCATATTCGGTATAAGGGAGTTGATACTTTTTCATGTGGTGGTAGCATGCCTTCAAGTCCAGTTGTTTTTCGGGGGCGTCTGTTTGGTAAACGGTTGTTTTCGGGCCAAGGCGGTTCAGGAAGTAGGCTTCACCTTTGACTATTTGTTTTAAATAGTTGAGGGTGACATAGCCAAGGTCCCTGAGGAAAAGGTCACCTTTTCGAATGTCATGGGTGCGTTCTTTGGCATCTCCCTGATCATTCTTAGTGCCGGGGGTAAGTCGTAAATCCAAGGTTTCTGCGGACAATAAATCATACTCATATTGAATACTGATCATCGATTCACTGTTATGAGTGGCTCCCCCATGTCCTTTGTAAACACTGGCGTATGAAGGGGGCAAGGCAAAGCGAGTGGAATCTTTGACTCGTATGCGGCCAAAACCCTTCAATAAAAGGGAAGGTTTTATAGCCGGAATTTCTTCCTTGAGCAAGTTGGACAACACGGCCTTGAGAAAAGATACGGCTTTTTCGTTGAACCGTGCCTGAATGGATTGCTTGCGGATATCCAGTTCACAACTATGGTAGAGATCACCGCACAGATCTGACAAACTTAGCTCCTTGCCCTTCTGATAGATAAACATCAAAGCCTTGAGAAACCCCATGGGTTTGAGCTTGGATTTTCGCTGGACAAATCCGGTTTCCTTTGCCAAGCGGCCGATCAATTCCTTGTCAAATTTAGTGGCCATTTTCTCGGCCAATTTTTCTGCTTTTTTGGTAAAATCCCTTGGGGAAGTGTCAGTTTCCCCACAGCAAAAAGTTTATTTTTAAGGTATCAAAGAAAAGGGCGGCCACTATTGACCAAAACCGCCCTTTTTTCATAAAAACAAAAGATAAAAATGGGGGAAAAGACACAAAATCCCAACAGGGATTTTACGCCCTTGACAAAAAG
>JAMWZA010000203.1 GCA_024305105.1 Marinoscillum sp. | reverse complement strand
GGACAGATCATCTCTGACTTGCGCAATAGCGGCGTTGTTCCTCCAATTACTGATTACATTTTTTATAAGCGATAAGGTAGTTTTGCATTTAGGAAATGGTCAGTTAAAATTCGGCAATTCATCTATTTAGTTGACACTTTTACCGTAAAAATCCACTTGCGATTTGTAGAGTACTTCTTAAAGATTAACTTGATTAATATTTCAACTGACTTTTTATATCTGAATAGTTGAGATTCATAGAGATATGACAGAAACCAACTACGATTATGAGCGATTTTTTGAGCTATCTCCTGACCTGTTATGTATTGCCAGCTCAGATGGGTATTTCAAAAAAATTAACCCAGCTGTACCTGCACTTTTAGGATTTTCATTGGAAGAACTGTATAGCCGTCCAATTTTATCATTTGTTCATCCGGATGATCAGGAAAAGACCCGTTTGTATAGGGCTAAATTAATTGAAAACAAAAATCGCTATTATTTTGAAAATCGTTATTTGACCAAGTCAGGAGAAACCGTATGGTTATCCTGGACGGCATATCCCATTGAGGAAGATGGAGTGGTTTTCGCTATTGCCAAAGATGTAACATCCAAGCATAAATTGATGATAGAGCGAGCAGATTTGCTCGCCAGGCTGAAATTGGCCAATGACAATCTTAATCAATTAAATTATGCTGCATCACATGATTTGAGGTCTCCACTTGGTAGTCTTATGTCCATATTGAGAATGGTGGATGATAAAAATATAGCTGATCCGGATTTAAAAGAGATTATTGGTGTGCTCAAAAGCACTGGGTCATTTTTGAAAAACTCAGTAGATGAATACATAGATGCACTGAAAAAAGGAAATACCCATGAAGTAGAGCGGAATCAGGTTAGTTTTCAAGATTGTTTGAATAATGTTTTAGCAGGGATGAAGGCACTGATCAACCTTTCAGATACTCAGTTCGATGTGGATTTTAGTGCTGCAGAAAAGGTCTATTTTAATAAAGGTTACATGGAGAGTATTTTCCTTAATCTTATTACCAATTCCATCAAATACGCCAAGCCAAACGAAAGTCCACAGATAAAAATCCAAACGGAGCAACGGGGAGATATGGTAAAACTCTCTTTTACAGACAATGGAATCGGATTTAATATGGATGCTGTGAAAAATAACCTCTTTGAGATCCATCAAACTTTTCATGAGAATTATGATAGCAAAGGAGTGGGACTATATCTGATTCACAGCTACGTGAAGTCCTTTGGTGGTTCCATTGCTGTGGAAAGCTCATTGGGCCAGGGAACTTCATTCACTATCTCTTTTATTGCTGAACCATGATTTTATGAGCCTGGATTGTGTTTCCAACCTTCAACGTGTAGAAATAGACTCCAGAAGTCAATCGAGAAAAGTCATAAGTTGCTACGTGGTTACCCTGGTTAAAATCTTTATTGGCTATCGTATCAATAACTTTTCCGGAGAAGTCGATCAGTTCTATCGTGACTGCAGAAGGTTCTGATACAGAAAAAGAGATGGTCGCTAATCCAGAAGTAGGGTTGGGGAAGATCTCACTTACGGTGTTAGAAACAAAAGTTTTTTCCTCTAGCACCAAACTGCTGTTGTCCATGACCTCCAACATTTTCGCGGCATATCGCTTGCCTAACTCGCGGTAACCGGCAGCATCAAAATGGATGTTATCATCCTGGTCTGAGCAGCTACTTGAAGAGATTACGTAAGAGTTGTCAAGTACTTCAGGCAGTTGATTAACGATAGTGTTCATGCCGGCAAGAATACCATCTTGATCTTCATGAACCATTTCGCCAGCCAACAGCGGTGTTTTGGAAGGGTCCAGATTCAGGTCCTCTATCATGTGATCATAGATCTTTTTCACCTTATTTGGCCATTGGCTGTCGTTGTTGTTGGATTCTCCCTGATGCAACAGTATGCCTTTAATTATCCCATCTTTCTTGGCATCCTTTGCTAGATCAATTAAGTACTGATAGGGGTTTCTATCATATTCATTGATGGCATTCTGAAACCAGTCTTCGGTGTAGGTATTCGTATAACTTTCATAAATGTCTTTGTCAAATAATTCAATCCGGCTACCACCTATGGACACGTTTATTATACCTACCTTGATGTGGTCTGGTAAGTTTTCGATCATCGTTCTGCCAAAGTAATCGGCAGGTGAAAGTCTCGTCCAGCATCGGGTCAGTGGTGGAATGGCCGGATACCAATTACCTTTCTCCCGATTGAGGTTGGAGCAATTCAATGCTTGAAATACCTGAAAGCGTTCATCGACTGTGCGATCCATCGATTCGATCGTTCCCTGACCTTCCATATTGGATTGTCCAAAACAAAGGAAAATGTATAAACTCGGATCTTGCGCTTGAAGTTTAGCGGTGCTTAGCGTTACCAATACGGCTAAAAGGGTTTTGATTAGATTGCTTCTCATTTTTGGATTTAGAAAGATTTGATAGGGAAGCTAAGGTATTCGGACATTTCATGGGGTTCAGATTTGTGTGATTGTACCAAAATAGGGACAAATCATGCCTAAGTCATGAACATCTATTATCACTTTGAATTATTTTCGGTAATCGTTGGAATAAAATTCATTGAGAATGAAAAGCATTCAGCTATTGATAGTGCTTGGTATGATTGGGCTCAGTCACCTGACTTATGGGCAAAGTCCTGTGAGGTATCAGCGGAAAGGCATGGGTTATAGGTTTAAGGTAGGAGGAGAGGTGAAAACTCCCAAGCAGTTGCTTTCAATATACAAGGGAAACAGTGAAGCTTATAATGCTATGAAAAAAGCAACTACCAATATGGCGATCGGTCAGGTCTTGGGATTTGCTGGAGGTTCTCTCATTGGCTGGCCACTCGGTACCACTCTGGCTGGCGGTGAAGCTAACTGGACCCTGGCTGCCATTGGATTACCCCTGGTTCTTATATCAGTTCCTTTGTCTAAAGCCTTTAATGAACATGCCATTGAGGCGGCTGAAAACTATAATCAAAGCATTAGCTAAAAATCTACCTCTTTTCGAATACGGCTGGGTAGTGGTACATATGGCTATGGTTTGGTAATAAATCTTTAGGAAAAAATAGCCCCGATCAGCTTTAGCTTCACGGGGCCTCTCTAGACGGATCATCTAATCTTAGCCAGAACTAGTTCAGTCACCCTGCTTGACGAAGCGTTGAGTGATTGTCCTGTTCTGATCTGATAAACGAATCAAATAATGACCTGATTTCAGGAATGAAATATCCAGGTCCACCTGGTTTGATTTAATGGGTTTTGTTAAAAGGCTTTTCCCCGTGATATCCAGTAGTTCCAAAGAGTTGAAAGGCTTTTCGAAACTAAGGTGAACCTCATTTTGAGCAGGGTTTGGATAGAGTAGCATTTCGGTGCTTTCGATTACCTCTTTATTAGCAAAAGCCATCCTCGAGCCAGTACTACAATTACCTATGGTAAAGCTGTGTTTATTGGCTGCAGAGTTGCGCTCGCCCCCTTCCGGTACACTGTAGGTGTAGTAGAAATAAATGGTCTGACCGCTACCTGCATTTAGTTGAAATGGAGTGTTGGGTGAAACGCCGTAACCCGGATAAGGTCCATTTGGATCAGTCCCGTAGTACAATAGGGTAGTTGGGGTGCCGACTCCCGTATATCCTGGAACGAACGTAAGCGTGGGATTGGAAGTATCCTCGGAAATTTCCACTGTATAGTCGCCATTAGGTCCTGACTGTGAACAACCAGTCGGAGAGGTCGTGTTTTCAACAAACTCTATATAGTTCAAATTGATTCCTGCTGAGATGAAGTGAATGCGCAGGGTATGGTTTCCAGGAGCAATAGCTATGTCTTCGGTGGTAAAAGTCTGATAAGCTTGCCACCCTCCGGTATTCGGTACGGGTATGGTGCCTGAGACATCTGTACCATCGATTTCTACTCGCAGGCTGCCATTCCCTGTTGCTGAAGCAGCACGTACGCTGATATCAAAATTCGATGCATTGGAATTAATGTCGTATTCCAGCCATTCGCCTGCATCAGTCCAGCCCACATTGTAAACCCCCTCAGCGTCGCCTGTTCCCTCAATATCTACATCTTCTGATGTTCGGAAAGCTCCACCAGTATTGCCAGCAGAAGTATCATAATAGCCAACATTCTGTCCACCACTGTTGAAATTCTCAGCTTCTATTCTGCCTGGTAGTACCCAGCCTGTTGACACGCTGTTTACGGTTATTGATGCCGATTCGGAGACAGTATTGCTTGATGCAGTAATGGTATAATTTCCTGAGGAACTGCCTGTGTAAAGTCCATTGTTATCAACCATCCCGCCATCTGTAGACCAGCCAAAGGAAGCACTCAACTGGTTTCCATTTTGATCAAATCCTTGTGCGGTAAACTGCTGAGTTTGCCCTTCATCTATTGTCACAGATTCTGGTGTAATGATAATTGATGTGAGTACTGGTTGCTCACCTTGTACTTCTGTAGCTTCCACATAGTTTAGGTTAAAGCCTGCTGCATCGGTGACAATACGCATTGTGTGGGCACCTGATGAGATGGCAATGTCTTCTACAGTTATGGATACATAGGATTGCCAGCTTCCGGTGTTTTGAGCATTGATTGGCCCGGTCACATCTACTCCGTCAATTTCAATGTGCAGCGTTCCTGCGCCACCTGGGGAAGCAACTCGTGCGCTAAAATCATACAAACCAGAGGAAGCTGTTGCATTGATGTCATATTCCAGCCATTCACCGGCATCAGTCCAGCCCACATTGTAATCTCCTGAAGCATCTCCGGTAACCTCAATATCCACATCGTCATTGCGGTAAGCGCCTCCACTGTTTCCACCTGAAGTGTCGAAGTAATTATCATAGTCTTCCACCTCAACGATACCAGGCAAAGTCAAACCTGTAATAACTTCATTTACCGTGATACTAGCTGTTCCACTGATCTGCTCGCTTTCAGCAGTGATGGTAAAAGTTCCGGCGCTGGTTCCACTAAATAGTCCGGTTGGGCTAATAGAACCACCAGTCGATGACCAGTTGACAGAAGTGCTCATTGGGTTTCCGTTTTGGTCTAACCCTTGAGCAGCAAACTGTTGATTAGCTCCCTCGTTGATCGTTGGGTTAGAGGGAGTCACATTTATGCTGGTGAGCACGGGTTCGTCACTACCTGTATATTCGAAGTAGATATCTGAAAGCGCTAAGTCTGAGATGTTGCCGGTTCCATTGATGCTTAATAGCGTTTCAACACCGGATAAGTTGACACCTGAGAAGTCAGCCAGAGGAATGGTAAGCTCATGCCATTGACCATCTCTGGAAAATCCGTACGGATCGTTTCCTGCCTGGAATATCACCGTACCGGCTGCCAACCCAATGTTAATGGTGAGATTAAGTGTTTCCTGAGAAGATGATTTCATGGCCAGATGCAGGTTGCCTCCTTCAAAAGCTGATAAGTCATGGAGCTGCTCCGCGGTGATTCCGAGCCCAAACCAACCCAGGTTGTTGGTCACATAGCTAAGTGCTGGTTGGCCATTATAGGTCTCGGTTGGACCTTCCTGAAGTGTTTGTTCCCAGACAAATACATCACCGTCTGTGCCAAGTGTTAGTTCATCGGCTATTTGTGAAGTAGTGAACAATCCATAATTACCCTGAGTAGGCACATATTTGGTGAATCCGCTGGCCGGCTGGGATGAGAAGTGAATTTCATCGATCAGCAATTGCGAGGAGGTTGTTGGGTTACTGTTTTCTACATTGCTGATGACGAATGGAGAGTAGACTTGTTGGAAGTTAGAGATGATTAATTCTATAGGGATCTCTACATCATGCCATTGGCCGTCTCTAATTAATCCATATTTCTCTTCACCAGTGGCAAAATTAACTCCTGCAGATCCGCTGGCACTTTCTGCGGCTATTCGGAATGCCTCTTGAGAAGTGGTGTTGATTTTGAATCGTAAAGACCCACCAGAATAGTTGGACAGGTTAAGTACATCAGAGCTGTTTAGTGTCATCCCTGCCCATTGGTTGGCTGGAAAAGTGATATCGTAGGCTTCAGCACCATACGGACTCGTGACTGTGGCGAGCTGAATCTCTGGAGCAGTGGCGTCTTCCCAGACGAATAGTTCAGCATCCACTCCAAAGTTAAGTTGATCCTCAACTGAGGTGTTGTCAGCAAAAATGCCAAAACCATTGGCACCAGCTTCATCAGCTTCCACATTTCCGAGGTTCACTTCGCCGATTCCAGCTATGTTATATACCCGAACGTATTCTACAAGCATTTCAGCTTCGCTACCGGTAGTAGGTAGTGCGGTTACATTTCCAGCATTGTTTTCAGCTTCACTAAAAGGTAACCATCCACCGACAGCCATGTTGAGAAGGATGTAAAAGTTATCTCCCGAAAAGAATTCACTCTCAAATGTGGTCTCATTTGGAATGGAAAATACTTCGTATGCCGTAGACTCGATTGGATTATTGCTGGCATCCGTTTCCAGAACATAAGCTGTAAGACTGGTGGGCGTCCAATCAACACGATAGACGAAGAAATCGTCATTTAGTCCATTACCACTTTCGGCTGGAGCATCGTATTTGAAATCATCTTCATTTCCGAATTGCAGATTTCCAGTTACCCCGGCATCTTCTGCACGCCAGAACACATTGGCTTTAGCTACTGCGTTGGCGTCTGTAGAGGTTGCGCTGAACCCTGCTTCCATAATGTCAATTTCACCCGTGTAGGGCCATCGGTTTCCATCACCGAGCATCCAGAATGCCGGCCAGAGACCATTGTTCATATCGGGTAACTTGATGCTTGCTTCAACGCGTCCATATTTGACACTGACTTTGTCTTTGGTGAGCAAGCGGGCAGATGTAAAGTCTTTACCGTCCACTGTTTCTCGTCGAGCGGTTATGACCAGCTGTCCATTGACAATGGAGGTGTTGTTGTTCGTATATGTCTGAAGTTCCTGATTTCCCCATCCACAGATGCCCTGCGCACAGCCATCACCAAGGGCATAGGTCCAGACCGATTCATCCAGCTGAGAGGAGTTGAACTCATCCGACCAGAGGAGTGTCTGTGAAAATGAACTAAAAGTAAATGTAATCAGGCCTAAGAGGAGGACTGCTCGTAAGTTTTTAAAGAGTAGGTGTTTTTTCATCATTGTGAGTGTTTATAGTGTTTACAAGTTTGATTTTTGTAATCACCAGGCGGAGTGCTGATTATTCATCTGATTAGGTTAAAAATGAAATAATCGTATTTAAATCTGTGAAAAAGGGAGGTCAATTGAAAAAATAGCAATACAACAATACTACATCACTGCTGAAAAAAATAGCTCATGGTATCGGTGAGGTTTTAACTAAAATGATGATTAAAAGATTCTGGAGGAGATTTACCACAACAAAACTACATCAGCAGTCTCAAGGGCATTTGGTACTGGTTATGTAGATAGGAAAGTGCGTTTTTTATGAAGGAATTGTGAGAAAGACATAAAAAAAACCCTGACGTTGGTCGCCAGGGTAGTCATTAAACCGCTGATTAAAAAATGTCTAAGCTTGGGCAGCTTCTTCCACTTGCTCTACCACCTGCACATTGAGGTGTAGCTTCACGTCATCTCCAACAACTACTCCACCTGCTTCAGTTACCATACTCCAGGTTAAGCCAAACTCTTTTCTGTTGATTTTGCCATTGATTTCGAAACCTGCTTTGTTCTGGCCATAACCATCTACCATGGTGCCGCCTAGTTCTACGTCAAGTTCCACGGGTTTTGTAGTCTCTTTGATAGTTAGATCACCTACAAGTTTGTAGTCGGCTCCCACTTGCTTCAGGTTTCCCTTAAATGTTAGGTTTGGATAGTTTTCTGAGTCAAAAAAGTCACCACTTTTAAGATGTCCATCTCGGTCACCTACATTGGTATCAACGCTTGCAGTATTTAATGCGAATGAAGCTTTTGCTCCATCAAAATTATCCCCTTCAGTTTCTAACGAACCTTCAAACTTTTTGAAAGTTCCTGTTACAGTAGAGATAACAAGGTGTTTTACTTTGAATTGTACCTCACTGTGAGTTGGGTCGATGTTCCAGATTTTTGACATGATTGTATTTATTTCGTTAAATTAAATGTACCTACATATAAA
>JAMWZA010000202.1 GCA_024305105.1 Marinoscillum sp. | reverse complement strand
CTTCTAACATTGGGTGATTCTTCGCATAAAGTGGAGCTTTTGATAGCTGGTTAAGGACCACATAGATAAAAGCACCGGCGTAAACGAACATCAAACCAAGTTCTAATAAGCCAAACCCTCCGTTCTCCTTTAATGTTCCCGGAGTTATCATTAAATAAAAGTCTAACCAGTGCCCAACGATAATCAATGGTGCTACCACCTTAATAAATCGAGAATGACGCTTCGCATCTCTGGTCATTAATACCAGAAATGGGAAAAAGAAGTTGATTACTAAGTTGAGATAGAATAGTGGTGCATAATGTCCATTTTTCCATCGCTCTACGAAATAGATTGTCTCTTCAGGAATGTTCGCATAATAAATCAACAAGAACTGAGAGAACCAGATATAAGTCCAAAAAATACTGAACGCGAAAACGAATTTACCCAAATCATGTATATGGTTTGAGTTAACAATTTTCAGATAGCCTTTGTCTTTCAATAGCACAACAATCAATGCCGTTAATGCCAAACCACTTACCCACCAGCTGGCAAAGTTGTACCAACCAAACATGGTACTAAACCAGTGTGTATCGATTGACATCACCCAGTCCCATGCGGACATTGATGAGGAGACAGCAAAGAATAAAATAAATATCGCAGATAGCTTTCTAAGCTTGTACCATTTTTCAGTACCACCAACAGTATCTTCTTCGTAGGCTACTTTTTTTAGTTTGTTAAAAAGCATGAACCAAACGCCAAAGAAAATCACCATTCTAGCTAAAAAGAAAACTGGAAATGTTCCGTTATCCATTGGCCAGAAGAAGTATGCACCTTTACCCTTTATGATGGCGTCTCCACCTTCCTCTACAGGTTTATAAAGGTCACTATGTGTCCAGTGGAAAATATCATGACCCGCAATAAAGTAAGTGGCTAACATCAAAACCCCTGCTATTGGAATCCACGCCCCGAACGATAATGGAATTCGTTTAATTCCTGCAGACCAACCAACCTGTGCTGCATATTGAATGGCGAAGAACAATACTCCTACCAATGATAAACCAGCAAAAAATACATTATTGATCCATAGGTTAGCGAACACTCTTTGGTACCAATGGAACTCATGATGTCCACCTGCAGCAGCTTCTACCGCTTCTTCAGCTTCATGATGTCCACCACCCATTGACATGAATGTGCCAATTACGGCAAGTACTAAACCTACTACAATGAATATGAATAGGTTCTTTTTGGTCTTCGCTGTAAATTCAAAAGTTTCTTCAGACATATCTCTAATGGATAATTTCGTTGTTATTGTTTTTGAAGCGTTTGAACATAAGTGACGATTTTCCATCGATCGTCAACACTTATTTGAGAAGCATGTGCTCCCATTCGGCCTTTTCCATTGGTGATTACCCAAAAGATGTGTCCGGCTTTCTTGTCTTTGACGGTAGCTGAAGTATATGCAGTAACCCCTTTATATACTTCACCGACAAGTCCATCTCCTAATCCCTTTGTTCCATGGCAATGTTCACAAAATCGCTCATATAGAGCTTTTCCTTCTTTCAATACTTCCTTATCACTTCCAAATGGATTAACTAGTGTTTCCTCTGCAGTTACATAGTCCATTGGTGCTATGCCTCTATCAGCCAGATAAGCTCCACGTTTGATTGTTCCTTCTACAGGTTCAATCATCGTCATTCCGAACTTGTTATACGGATTTGAGTTGTAGAATTCTCCGTGCTCGTCTTCTGGATTAGAATCCAACCAGGAACCTGCATCTTTACTCTGTATCTGAGTAAGCGGCTCATAAGGAGTAGAATGATACATCTGAGGTGCGTATTCAACACCCGTATCATCTGGGCCAGCTGTACATGCGCCAAGTACAGTTACGATTACACCTAAAACAAATAGTCTATTAATACTTTTTAGCATTGTCATTAAAGTGTTTTCTTGTTCACCTCCGAAGCTCCATTGTCTTTCAACAATTTGTCGATAGCTGATTCTTCTAACTTGTTACTCTCCAGATCAATCGCAACAATGTGCTTATCATCTGTTATTCTTTTATCAAAAATCTTAGCCTTTCCCCAAGGTTTCAAGTTGCTAATGATCATGAATGTACCAACCATACCAAAAGAGGCCAATAAAACGGTTAACTCGAAAGTAACCGGAATAAAAGAGGGCAGTGGAGCATAGTCCTTACCTCCAATGATCATTGGCCAATCGATAGTCATCATCCCAAACTGCATCGTAAGTGCCAAGGATGTTCCTAATAGACCAAACATAAATGCTACGATAGATAGTCTAGACCTTTTGTACCCTAAAACATCTTCGATCCCATGTACCGGAAATGGTGAATACACTTCATGAATTTTCACTCCACCTTCACGAACATTCTTGATGGCTTTTAAAAGCACATCTTCATCTTCGTATACACCAAGGATATAATTACTTGTATGCGCCATTATGCTTTTTTCTTTTCTCCAGTTGCTTTAATAATACTTTTAACCTCAGCCATGTTGATCACTGGGAAGAACTTCGCAAAAGCAAAGAACAAAGTAAAGAACAAGCCAAAAGTGAATAGGTAAACTCCAACATCCGCCCACTTAGGATAGAACATTGCCCAACTTGATGGAATGTAATCTCTGTGAAGTGACGTTACAATAATCACGAAACGTTCAAACCACATACCGATATTCACAATAATTGAGATGACAAATGTTGCAGCGATATTCGTTCGGATCTTCTTAGACCAGAATAGCTGTGGTGAGATCACATTACAAGTCATCATGGAAGCGTATGCCCACCAGTATGGTCCGGTTGCTCTATTAATAAAGGCATATTGCTCGGCCTCTACCCCTGAGTACCAGGCTATAAAGAACTCCGTGATATAAGCAATACCCACAATCGAACCAGTAATAATGATTACAATGTTCATCAACTCTATGTGTTGAATGGTGATGTAATCTTCCAGTTTATAAACTCTTCTTGTAATAATCAAAAGTGTCAATACCATGGCGAAACCTGAGAAAATCGCTCCTGCAACAAAGTATGGAGGGAAAATGGTGGTATGCCAGCCAGGTATAACAGAGGTTGCAAAGTCAAACGATACAATGGTGTGCACAGAGAGTACGAGTGGTGTTGCCAAACCCGCTAGAACCAAAGCAACTGTCTCGTATCTGGACCATGTTTTAGCTGCTCCATCCCATCCAAAACTCAATGTACCATACACAGCAGCAGATATTTTATTTGTTGCACGGTCTCTGATAGTCGCAAAATCAGGAATCAACCCGATGTACCAAAACACCAACGATACTGAGAAGTATGTTGATATCGCGAACACATCCCAAAGTAAAGGTGAATTGAAATTTACCCAAAGTGACCCAAAAGTATTTGGAAGTGGTAATGCCCAATAAAACCCTAGCCATGGACGACCCATGTGTAATACCGGGAACATTGCCGCACAGATTACAGCGAAGATAGTCATCGCCTCTGCTGCTCGGTTAATAGACATTCTCCAACGTTGACGGAAAAGTAATAGGATTGCTGAGATCAATGTACCGGCATGACCGATACCAACCCACCAAACAAAGTTGGTGATATCCCATGCCCATCCTACTGTTTTATTAAGACCCCACATACCAATACCATCCCATACAAGTCGACCTACAGCATAACCACCTACAGCAAGTAATGCAAGTGATATGGCCATGGCTAACAACCAGGATTTGGCGGGCTTTTCTTCTACTCTGCCGGAAATGTCTTCAGTAACATCGTGGACGGTTTTACCGCCGGTTACTAAAGGTTCTCTAATGGCTGATTCTGCTATCATAGGTTCTTATGCTTCTGCTTTTTCAGTTTTAGACTCTAGATCTTTATTTCTAACTTTTGTTAGATACCAAACATTTGGCATTACGCGCAATTCTTCCAGAACGTGATATGCTCTATCTTCTTCTGCGGTAACACTCTTCTCGTTTTGCTTGATTTTAAGCATTTGAGAGATCTTACTGTTCGGATTTTTCATGTCACCAAACACTAAAGCCTCTGAAGGACAAGAGCTTGCACATGCTGAAGTCACTTCATCACCTGGCCTCACTCCTTCTCGCTTAGCTTCTAGCTTGCCTGCCTGGATTCTCTGCACACAGAATGTACATTTTTCCATCACCCCTCTAGCTCTTACAGTTACATCTGGGTTCAATACCATTTTACCCAAATCGTTGTTCATAGAAAGGTTTTTGTCGAACTGCTTATTGTCATGGTATTTAAACCAGTTAAATCGACGTACTTTATACGGACAGTTGTTCGCACAATATCTGGTACCGATACATCTGTTATAAGTCATTTGGTTAAGACCTTCACTACTATGTGTGGTTGCAGCAACTGGACATACCGTTTCACAAGGTGCGTTGTTACACTGCTGACACATCATCGGCTGGAATGTAACTTCTGGATTCTCTGCAGCCACTTCCATCGCCTTATATCCATCCTCCTTAGTTGAATCCGAGCTGTAGTATCTGTCGATTCTCAACCAGTGCATCTCTCTTCTATTGAGGACTTCCGCTTTCCCAACGACAGGAATGTTGTTCTCTGTCTGACAAGCGATCGTACATGACCCACAACCCGTACAAGAGTTAAGGTCAATCATCATGCCCCAATGGTGATTTGGGTATTCATGACCTTTCCACAAACTAACGGCATAAGGCTTCTTAGGCCCATCAGCTGTAGCTATTTTTGGGAAGTGTCTTCCTGCCTGATTGTCTTTTTTGTATTCGCTTAGAAGCGTTTCCTGAATGACTGTTTCACGACCCATGTAGGTCTGATGCGTCTGAGTCTGAGCAATTTGGTAAGGCTTACCGTTTGGTTCAGCACTGACTCCTGATGTAGCAGTCATACTCACCGCTCCATTTGCCAATGAAGCAAACTGATAAGCATTGATACCAACTCCATCAGCAACTTTTCCAGCATTAGTTCTTCCGTAACCTACTGCCAAACCAACCGTGTTGTATGCTTGACCAGGTTGAGGTAGAACAGGAATATCAGCAGTTTTTCCATTCGCAGTAAATGTGACCATCTGAGTAGACATGTCGCCTAGCTCAATTCCCCACTCTGCTGCTTGCTTCGGAGAAACTGTTAAGTAGTTGTCCCAGGTAGCTTTGGTGATTGGGTCAGGCATCTCTTGTAACCAAGGATTATTTGCCTGCATTCCCTCTCCTACACTGTTGTTTACGTAAAGAGCCAGCTCCAAACCAGTGTTGTTCGCACTGTAAGCTTTAGCAATGGCACTCGCAACTTTTGGGAGTTCAACTGCATATTCTGAAGATGCCGCATCAGTTGGTGCTTCAAAAACACCATCATGCAAGCATTTATCCCAGAAGGAGTCAAAATTGAAATATTCTACGGTATTGGCTTTCGCGAATACATTGGTATTCCAGTTAGCTCTTACAAAATCGTAATAGGACGTATTGTCTCCCGACCAAGTCAAGAATGACTGTTGTGCTTGTCTGGTATTAAAGATGTTTCTTATTGCAGGCTGCGACAAGCTGTAAAAACCTGTCACCGGCTCAAAATCATTCCAAGACTCCAGGAAATGGTGGTCTGGAGCTACATATTTAGCTAGAGAAGATGTTTCGTCCGTTCTATCTGAAGTAGAGATTGCAAATTGGGCTTTCTCAAGGCCCGTTGCTATCTCCGCTCCTTGTGCGTGATCATAAACCGGGTTACAATTATAGAATATCACACCCGAAACCGTTCCAGCGTTCAAGCCTTTTACGAAGGAAGCGAAAGCAGCGTCATCTCCTTTTCTTAGGTTCACCGCCTTAGTTGCATCAATTGCTGTACCGTAAACCCCTAGAAGCCCATTAATAGCAATCACCATCAACTGGACATTCGCATCGTTAGAACCAGAAGCTACAATGCTAGCGCCTTTGGATTTAACCAAATCACCGGCAGCTTTCATCAATACAGCATCGTCTTCTATCTTGGCCACATTAACGGTAGCTGCTCCAAGTTTGGAAGCAACCGCGTTATAAAGATTAGCCACGTAAAGTCCTTCCTGAGAAGGCTTAATTGGTGTTCTATAATCCGCATTAGAACCGGTCAATGACAAATTAGACTCAAACGAATAGAGTCTTGACATGTCCTGCTTGCTCTTGGAAAGCTTTCGCGTTGAAGCGAATTGTTTATTATTTGCTGTTCTGTTTGGCCAGGTTCCTAAGAAGTCTGCACCAAAAGAAACAATGGTCTTCGCTTTTGAGAAATCATGATGAGGCATCATTCTAGACCCAAATGCTGTTTCATAAGCATTTAGCATACCACTAAAAGATACCTGATCGTAACTCACATGGGTTGCTCCATATTTTTCTACCAGAGAATTGATAGAAGCTTGAGTTGATGGAGAAGCAATTGAGTTTGAAACTAGTGTTACTTTCCCATTGGCAGTAGCCAATTCTTTGCTAATAGCTGCATCAATTTCTTCCCAAGAAGCCTTATTACCATCTATCGTTGGGTCTTGAAGTCTTTCCTGATCGTATAGTGAGAGAACAGAAGCTTCAACCTGAGGAGTAGTTCCTCCACCACTAATGGTCGAGAGCTTGTTTCCTTCCAGTTTGATTGGTCGGCCTTCTCTTGTCTTAACTAATACACTGCAGTAATCACTACCACTCACATATGTAGAAGCATAATAGTTAGGAAGTGTTGGATCAACAGATTCAGGCTTCTTTACGTAAGGGATGGCTTTCTTAACAGGTGTCTCACATGCCGCTAACGAAACAGCTGCAATACCAAAACCCATTAATTTCAAAAAATCCCTTCTTGATGGATCCTCACCATCATTGATCGGTAAGTATTCAGGGAATTCTTTGTTTGCCTGCTCTTGAAACTCAGCGCTGTTTTTCAGCTGCTCTAATCCTTTCCAGTATTTCTTAGTTTCTTTCATATTGCTGGACTAATATCCTTTTTCAAGCTTGATTAATAGTGACATTTTGAACATTCCAAACCACCGATATCTTCTACTTTCATCGGCTCTTTGCTTTGTTCGTTGTGCAACTCTACCAGCTTGGAGTAGTACTCGTTATCTTTCGTGTTAACTTCAGTTTCTCTGTGACAATTGATACACCATCCCATAGTTAATGTAGAGTATTGATACACCACATCCATTTCTTCTATAGGACCATGACATGTCTGACACTCTAACCCACCTACTTTGACGTGCTGAGAGTGATTGAAATAAGCCAAATCCGGAAGGTTATGCACCCTTACCCATTCAATTGGCTGTGTATTATCTCCATACTCCCCTGTAGAAGGATCGTAATCGATTGCTTTATAAATCTTCGCTATTTCAGGTGATTCCGTCTTGATTGCCGTATGACAGTTCATACAGATATTCGCTGATGGAATATTTGCTGACTTAGCTTTTCTTACTCCTGTGTGACAGTATTGACAATCAATTTCGTATTGACCTGCGTGAATTTGGTGTGAAAATGCTATTGGCTGTGTAGGTTGATAACCTTGCTGCACACCAATCGAGAAAGCGCCATCTATGGCTGTTTTCAATAGAAGCGCAACGAAGATGAAAACCGCTGATCCAATTACGAAATCACTCATAAGGAGCTTCTGTAAATCAAATCGTTGAGAAACAACTTCCTGATCATCCTCATCTAGTTCGCCTTTTTGATCTTTAAGGTATTTAGTCAATACAGAAACAATCAACCCAAGAACCACCAATATCAGTACCAACACTACTATAAGTACTACGAGAACAGCAGTCAGGTATCCGGATGATACGCTATCTCCACTGCCAGCAGTAGCTGTAGCACCACCACCATCTGCCACCACAGTTTCAGCAACAGGCTCTTTTGAAGACTCTACTTTTACATAAGATAGGATTGATGTAATCTCTTCATCAGAAAATGGATAAGCAGGCATGGCCGTTTTATTGTATTCCTCCCAAATACTTACAGCGTATTCGTCGCCACTTTGTATCAATTTCTGAGAATTTCTGATCCACGAGATCAACCACTCTTTTGGTCTTCTCTCGTGTACGTCTTTTAGTGCTGGTCCAATTACCTTCTCATTGATGGCGTGACACTGCGTACAGTTTGCCTTATACAGACTCTCACCAGCTGACACCCTGTC
>JAMWZA010000201.1 GCA_024305105.1 Marinoscillum sp. | reverse complement strand
TTGGAGAAATAACCGCCAGCATCATAACTGGTTCGATCATCGCGGCATGCTCAGTACCCATCATCGCCAACCATTTAGGCAAATACAACTTTTCTCGTATTCTATATGTGTTTTTCTCACCGGTGCTGATTCTTTATTATAGTCTCATATTGGGCGCAGATGCTGGCGTGAGTTACTTCTTTATAGTAGCTTTTGCCCTGCCATTTGTATTTCTAAAGCCAGAAGAACGTCGATTGGCAATGGCCTTTTTCATTTACAACTGCAGCTGCCTCATGCTCCATCACTTCGGTGGAGAGCAACTAGTCACTCCAATAGTACTGTCTTCGGAAGTTGGGTTGTCAGTCAAGATCACTATCTTCGCCATGGTCATCTTTTTTGCATTCGTTATATTCTATGCCTTTTATCAAACAATAATCAAGCACGAGCAACGACTCACTCAAACCAACCTGGAAATGGAGAAGGCTAACCAGGTAAAGCAAGAGTTTCTGGCCACCATGAGTCACGAATTGCGCACTCCGTTAAATGCTGTAGTTACCATAACATCACTACTGGACGAAAACCCAAACCACAAAGACAAACTAACGTTTCTCCGATTACTCAAGCATTCTTCGCACAATTTGCTATCCATCGTCAATGATATTTTGGATTTCAGCAAGCTGGAGGCAAATAAAATGAAGCTGGAGCTTCGTTCACTCGAAATCAGGCCTGTCCTAAATAAGGTTATAGAAACCTACAGCCATATGGCAGAGGAAAAAGGGTTGAAACTGAGTCTGGAAATAGATCATAATGTAGCCAGGGTTTACAAACTAGATGAGGTAAAGCTTGGTCAGGTTTTAGGGAACCTCATTTCTAACTCCATAAAATATACCGACCAAGGTGAAATCACTGTTCGTGTAGAACGATTTAAATCGGAAGGGTTGTTTGATGAGCTCTATTTTGAGGTGGTTGATACGGGACAGGGCATCTCTGCTGACGACATTCAGAGTATTTTCGAAAGTTTTAATCAGGTGAAATCGGTACTTACCAGAAATACTGGAGGAACCGGCCTTGGTTTGGCGATTGTTAAGCGCCTCTTGAGCCTGCATGGTAGTGATATTGGTGTTGAGAGTGAATTGAATAAAGGGTCCAAGTTTTATTTCTCGCTGAGATACAAAAGCACTTCCAACATTAATCAACCAGAGAACAAGAAGTTTAGAGTAACCAATAACAAAAACATTTTACTGGTAGAAGACAATGTGGTCAATGCGATGGTAGCACAGAAACTCCTCCAAAACTGGGGCTTGTCTATAGAAGTGGCAGCAAATGGAGAGCTCGCTGTGAATGCTTGTAATGACAAATCCTTCGACTTCATTCTCATGGATCTGCACATGCCTGTAATGGACGGGTTCACGGCCGCTAAAACCATACGCGAATCAAGCGGCCAAAATAAATTTGTCCCTATTTTCGCACTTACTGCGGATGTAATGGGTGAAAACAATCAGGATTACAACAAGTATTTTGATGGGTTTATTACCAAACCAATTCAACAAGAGAAGCTTCAAAGAGCTCTCATGAGCCGTTTGTCAATTTAGTTTTTTCAAGAAGATCATTCTTGCCTTTAATACCCAATTGGTTCATATCTTTAGCCCAAGAACTAAAGTATGGCTAAAAGATTTAACGTTCCTTCATTTAGACAAGCTTCACGGGAAGCATTTCTCATGCTATTAGGCGTTTTTTGTGCTTCTGTTGGTCTGGAAAGTTTCCTTTTGCCCAACGATGTGCTGGATGGTGGTGTAACCGGTATTTCACTTTTGATGGCGATGATTACTTCTGGACGTCCATCGATCTTCATTTTCCTCATCAACATTCCATTCCTGATTCTCGGCTGGTTTCAAATAGGCAAAATGTTTGCCTTGAAAAGTTTCATTTCCATCACCTTACTGGCCATTGTGATTTACAACTTTCACTTTCCAGACATTACCAACGACACCTTGTTGGTAGCCGTTTTTGGTGGGTTTTTTCTCGGGCTTGGTATCGGGTTCTCCATTCGTGGTGGTGCCATCATAGACGGGACTGAAGTTCTGGCTATTTATTTAGGCAAAAAAATAGGGTTCTCAGTAGGTGAGCTTATCCTCATTTTCAACATAATTATTTTCACCGTAGCAGCCTATTTGCTGTCAATAGAGACGGCTCTCTATTCCATCATTACCTATTTTGCTGCTTCTCGGACTGTGGATTTTGTCTTGGAAGGATTTGATGAGTACATCGGTGTAACCATCATCTCGGATAAGCATGCGGAGATTCGGGAGATGATTTTGACGACACTGAGAAGAGGTGCAACCATCTATCACGGTAGTAAAGGGTTTAGTGTGATGCAACAAACCGAAGCAAACACCCACATCATCTACACAGTCATTACTCGTCTGGAGCTTGCGCGTTTAGAATCTGAAATTAACATGATTGATCCAAGTGCTTTTCTGGTCATGTCTAAGGTGAAAGACATTCGGGGCGGGATGATTAAAAAGCTGCCATTAAAGAAATTGAAAAAGTAGACGTTTTGATCCATCATCAGAAACATTTCAATCTCCTCGGTGATCGTTTGATCATTTAGATTGCTTGTATGAAAACAGCATTAACAGCCATTGCCTTATTTCTCGCCTCACTCTCGGCTTTTGCCCAAATGGAACGAATAAGCGTTTCCGGTAATCAGTTTGTAAAACCAGATGGCTCATCGGTTGTATTCCGCGGATACAATACCAGTGACCCTGCCAAGCTGGAAGAACAGGGAAAGTGGAGAGCAGATTACTTTGATGAACTTCAATCGTGGGGAGCGCAAATTGTTCGTTTTCCAGTACACCCTAGCAGATGGGAGGCACTGGGTAAGTCCAAATATCTCGAACTGTTGGATCACGGCTTTCGACTTGCAGAAGAACGATCAATGTATGTCATTATTGACTGGCACAGCATCGGTAATTTGTTAGAAGAAAAGTTTTATAAGCCCAGTTACAACACCTCCCTTGATCAAACCAAAGAATTCTGGAAAATCATTTCGAAGCGATATGGTGAAAACCCAACCGTAGCTTTTTATGAGTTGTTCAATGAACCCACCGCTCAAAATGGTCAGCTCGGTGATGCTTCATGGGATGATTGGAAATTATTGAATGAGGGTTTAATAGATATCATTCAAAATGAAGGTGGATTAGGCATCTGTCTGGTAGCTGGGTTTAACTGGGCCTATGATTTAACGGCTGCCTATGAGGCTCCTATTGCCCGACAAAATGTGGCTTATGTCAGCCATCCATATCCTCAAAAGCGGCCTAAACCATGGGAAAGCCAATGGACAGCTGACTGGGGTAAAATGAAAGAAAAAGCACCCGTTATTTTGACGGAAATCGGGTTTTCGGGTGCTGAGGAAAAAGGCGCACACATTCCCGTAATTAGTGATGAGAGTTATGGGAAAGCTATCTCTGAATACTGTGCCGCTAACGATATCAGTTTCGTAGTATGGGTATTCGACGCAGAGTGGTCTCCTTCATTGTTTACCAACTGGGACTATCTACCATCAAGACATGGTGCCTTTTTTAAGAAAGAGCTGACTCACTGATCACCTTCGAGCCAGGTTTTAAAGTAACCTACTTTCTCTCTGCTCACGATTATTTCCTGATCCAGATCAACCATTGGTGTAACTTTCAGTCGGCTATTGGTGTAAACCACCACGTCGTTAACTGCTCGAATGTTCATTACAAACGTACGATTTACCCGGAAAAAATTCTTGGGGTTCAGCAATTTCTCAAGCTCTTCCAGTTTATAGTCAATGATATACTTTCTCCCTTCGCTGTTTACAAGGTACACTGTCCGTCCATCGGCATAAAACAAACTAACCATACTGGTCTCCATGGTTTGAATATGCTGGCCTTGCCTGACCATGAACCGATCTTTATAAACTGGTTTTGCAATTTCCTGAATTAAACCAGTCACGTTAGGTGCATCAGACCATTGCTTGATGTCCATAAATTTCTTCAATGCCTGGGTTAAATCAGTGAACGTTATGGGTTTTAGAAGGTAATCAACACTATGGTGCTTAAACGCATCCAGCGCAAACTCGTCGAACGCAGTAGTAAAAATGATCGGAAGTCTCACTTCGACCTGACTAAATATATCAAAACTAATGCCATCAGAAAGTTGTATATCCAAAAACAACAGGTCCGGCCACTGGGCATGCTCACGAAACCATGCTACCGAATCTCGCACACTGTTTATACGATCCATCACCTCAATCGACGCATCGCACTTGGCCAGGTAACGCTCTAGTTTCTCTATAGCTGGGCCTTCATCTTCAATGATCAGTACTTTCATTGGCTAGGTTTAGTTTAGGAATAAAAAATGAGTGTTGGTGCTGTTCTTTTACATACGTCACAGCATCATCGGTATACAGTCGATAGCTTTTAGTTAGCTGTCGGGCAAGGCTGTCCCCTGTTGGTTTGCTCCTAAGTATGGAAATGAGGTTACCCTGAACCTTAAACGTGACTTCATTGGAAATACTAATTTCAAGGTTGTTTAAAGGACTGGAAATGGAATTCCTTACCAGGTGCTCCATTATTTTAAGGAGAGTGCCCGGTACAATCAGCACACCTTTTACTGTTCTATCCTTTAATTCAAGGCTTCGGTTGGGTAAGCTGTTTAATAAGTTTACCAGGTTTTTCAACGCATCCATCTCTACACCAATCTCTACTAATTCCTGTTTTCTGGAAAGAACATAGCGATAAACCAGAGCGAGTTGGTCAATGAGCTCTTCTGCCTTATTCACATCTACCTTAGCTAGGAGTATCAACTGTTCAAGACTCTCAAACAACAACTCGGTGTTAATGCCTTCTTTAAACTGATGGAACTCCTCCTCGATATCTTCTTTGATTTGTTGCTCTTGCTTAAGTCTGATTTCGTGTGTTTGGTGAAGTACATCATAAGCAATAAACAGAGAGATGTAGATCCAGCTAATCACAACAAACAGTACATTAAAAATCATCAACTCAGAAGAAATGGGACTATAGCCAAGTAGACTTTCAAAATACCAATACATGCTGACGGTCACGAAAGCACAGGTAATCATGGAGCAAACGATCACCGGAATTGTCACACCTATGAACGAAGCTTTTAAAATACTACGGCGGGACAGTAAAACAAGAATGAACCGCGCAGACTCTTGTGTCACATAAGACAACCCAATACAGAAGTAAAGCTCCTGACCCATGAATAGGGTATCAATGACAGATACATTGTTATTGATCAGAAGGATCAGCAAGTAAACAACTGCGCCACTAAAAATAGGACTAAGTAATCTAAATAGCGGTTTATGAATGAATAACTTGGTCATAATACCGGCAGTCTTACGGAAAACCGTGCATCAGAATCCACTTCAACCCGATGATTTCCCAACAACCCATAACGCTCCTGTATGTTTTTCAAACCAACCTTAAATGAGACCACCTGTATCGGTTGAGTAGTAATATTATTAGATACGAACCACCAGTTGCCCTTTCTTGTAACATGTACTTCCAAACGATCACTTTTCCCGATTTGATTATGTTTTAGCGCATTCTCTATCAAAAGCTGTAGCGTCAAAGGAGGCATTTTTATTGGCATCAATTGGTCAGGACTGTCTAATTTCACGATGAGTGCATCCCCAAATCGTTGGATTAGCAATTCTAAGTTGGCTTGAACAAACTCCCATTCTTCACTAAATGTAACCAGCTTTTTATCATAGGCCGGAAGAGTGTATTGATAAATCTTAGCCAGATTTCTAGTATATTTTTCGGTAACCTCTGGACCCTGATGTATTAGCGAAGAAATCGTATTCAAACTATTAAACAAAAAATGTGGCGTTAACTGAGATTTCAATGCAGTAAGCTGTAAGTCCACTTGCCGCGACTCAAACTGCACATGATCCAACAAGTTTTTCTGTAAATATTGAAAACTATTAATGACCAGATAAACCACGGAATAAATTAGCATGCCTACAAATGCGATAATGAAGAGTTTGGTATAAACTCCCTCGGTTACTGGCGATTCCAGATATTGATCGTGGTATAAATATAAATAACCAGACATCAACGCAAAGACCAACATGGTATGTATAAGGATGGAGGTGATAATACTCACTCCAGGCTGTTTTTGCCAATGAGTAAGGTGATTGAGCACGGGTGAAGTCAGCGAAATCAAGTATACGATCAGTACACCTACCAGGGCAGATGTAAGGATAACTTGTTGGTAAGTAAACCAAAGGTCTGGTTCATTGTAAAATATAAATGTAAATGTGAGGACACCAATTATCCCACCAGATAATACAAGCGCAATGTGTTTTTTCAACTTAAGTGTAATATGTGGGAGAAATGAAACCATGTCCGTCGCAATAACAAGTTACCACGACGGAACAATAAATCAATAGTCCAAAGCTTTCATTGCTTTGCCATAGTACGTATCAGAAGAAATTTCTCTTGCTGCCGATCGATAGGCCTCTTTGACACGATCACCCATACTGTTCACTTTTCTGGAAAGAGTAATCAAACTCGTGCTGAGGTAATGGTCTGAGTCAATAACAGAAGAAGCCTTCAATAGCCGTATCATGCTCTCTTCGGATATGTCCAATTCAGTTAATTCCTTGTAAACATTGGTTGCGTAATGGTCAGACGACACACTCCTCAATGCCATCAAAAATGCATCCAAAGAAGGTCCATTAAGCTTTTGGTTATTCGCTACTTCGATTAGTACTAAACTCAAGTAATAATCGGATCCAATGGAGTTTCCTGCCAGGTTAAGCATCTCGATTATTGATTCCTGATCCTGGTCTTTTTTTGCAAAATCAATCAGGATGTTCGACAAATAAGTATCCGATTGGATATCCTCGAGCGCTGCAAAAACCAACTTGAACTTATCCGCAGAAACTGCTCTCCGTACTAACAACTCTTTAAAGACATTGCTTTTATAGGTATCCGACTGAATGTAATTTGATGTCTCAATAAGTTTGTCCATGGTGGATGAAGAAAGTTCATGTTCCTGAACCACCTTAATAAGTAAGTTGGCCAGATAATGGTCTGATTCAATGTCGCGAGATTCCACGAGCAAAGTTCCCACTTGCCCATCGTCCAGGTTTTTTTTGTCAATAAGCTCTATTAACGCATTGGATTTGTAATGATCTGACTGAATGCCATTCGTGCCTTTAATCAGTTGGGTTAACACCTGTCCACTGATCTCATCGCTTTTCGCAATGGAAAGGATCACATTCGATTTGTAATGATCTGATTGAATTTTATCCGCAGCAGTCACAAAATTATCCACAGAGCGAGAAGTTAAACCGTACTGATTGAGGTAGTTCGAAAGAATCTGAGAAAGGTAATGGTCAGAGCTGATCGTTTCACCAGCCACTTTTAAGAGCCTGGATTGATCATCTTCTGTAAGTTGTTTTTCAAAAGCCAATTCGAAATAGGTATTACTTACATAATCCCCATTGAGGAGCATTAGCTCATCAACCAATGCAGTCGAGCCCCCATTCTTGTAAATACGATCTACCCGGGCTTTAGCCGCTATGGTCGTAGATCGAACCAAATCGGGCAGAACTTCTGCAAGCCATCGACGCCCTTCAGGTTCCCACTCTTCTTCAGACCAACCCACATAATACCGTTTAGATAGCCCGTCCCGATAAGATTCGATTTTTACCTTTCTGGATGCTCCAAATGAAGATTTCGAAAGAGTGAAGAATCCTCCTCTAGAAATCGAAACTATATCCTTATCATCATCTGAGAGTACGATATTTCCATCATACTCCACATCAAATGAGCCATTGAGGTTCTTTACCTTGTAGCTAGCGTTTCCATTGTTTTCGGTAAGGCTGAAGGCGAGCTGTGCCTGAGCAGTGAAAGCAATACCAGCCAGAGAAAGGATGGTTAGCACGGCGATGAGTAAGTTCCTGTACTTTGAGTTCATTTTGATCTTTAGGTTTTTGATTACCCAAAGGTGTTAAATCCAAGCCTTCCTAAAAAAACCAATGTATTGAACTGTTGAGAAAATGTCCTGAATTGTGAATAACCCCTAATCTCAATCAAGAAAACAGATTCGGCTCCAGCCAATGGCGCACATAATCCCCTTTTCCATCATACTTTTCTGCCTGACTAGCCACATTGAAATAGCGGTTTTCTCTGGGGTCATTGCCAACTCCCGCTACATACATCCAGTTGCCCCAGTTGCTACATACATCATAGTCGATCAGCTGAGACTCAAAC
>JAMWZA010000200.1 GCA_024305105.1 Marinoscillum sp. | reverse complement strand
AGTGAGTACATCACCATCGATTTGGGGAGATCCCAGAAGGAGCCAGGTCATGCAGTCGTGTACAGTCTTGCAGGAGTGCGTTTATTGACGCATGATTTCGAACAAAGAGACACGTCCAAATGGAGGCTGCCTCTCGATGGGCTACAGCCCGGAATTCACTTCCTGGAGATTACAGTAGGTGATCAGCGTATTGTTAAACGCTTCTTGCTGCAGCAATAGCTTAGCTGTTTGCGGAGGTCTAATTAAAAGGCCTCCGCAATCTCAACAAACAATCCAGCTAGGTCATTTCGGCAACTCTACCCTATTGAATCCAAATTATCAGAACAGGGATCATCACGATTTTTCTTCAACATAAAGTAAGCCAGATAATGCATTGACTGACAAACTCGAATGAAATTTTTTGTATCACTTTAAACTCTTTAAAGAATGATAAAACATGTATATCTAACAATTGTGACCATTTTGGTCGCATCGGGTCTTTACGCTACTACAGATAAGTACCGTTTGACCTTGAGAGACAATCCGGCGACATCAATTGTTGTTGGATGGAATCAGATTGACGGGACAGGGGTTACGATCTACTACGGTACCACAGACCATGGTACGGATTGGGCTAGCTATCCCAATTCCCAGGGAGCATCACGCAGTTTGGGCTTTGCAGGAATGAATAATCATTTCGCAAGACTTACTGGCCTCCAGCCAAATACAGCATACTATTTTGTGATCAAAGATTCGAACAGTACGAGTCCGAGTTTTTGGTTCAAAACAGCTCCTAACGTTCCCACCGAAAGGCTGTCTTTTATAGCAGGAGGGGATTCTAGAAACAACCGTACGCCCCGTAGGAATGGCAATCGATTGGTAAGTAAATTAAAACCTCACGCAGTGTTGTTTGGAGGGGATATGACCAATGCCTGTACCAATTCTGAGTGGCAAGAGTGGTTTGATGACTGGCAACTGACCATCAGTAGTGATGGAAGAATGTATCCCATAGTTGCCACCAGAGGTAATCATGAGACCAATGACGACTATGTTTACAATTTGTTTGATACCCCCAGAAACAATTCAAGCGTGTACTATGCACTAACTTTTGGTGGTTCACTTGTAAGGGTCTATACACTGAATACAGAGATCGCAGTGAATGGAAATCAAGAGACATGGTTGGAGAATGACCTGGCTGCCAGTAGTCACGTAACCTGGAAAACGGCCCAGTACCATCGCCCGATCAGGCCTCATACGGCAGGCAAGGCAGAACAGAACGATCAATACAATAGCTGGGCCGGTAGATTTTACAATCACAACGTGAACCTGGTTGTCGAGTGCGATGCCCACACCGTTAAAACCACCTGGCCTGTCAGACCTTCTACCAGCTCTGGTAATGATGAGGGTTTTAAAAGGGACGATGCTAACGGTACTGTATTTGTCGGTGAGGGCTGCTGGGGAGCACCTCTCAGAACGAACAATGATGATAAAAGCTGGACTCGAAATTCCGGTGTTTTCAATCAGTTTAAGTTGATTTTTGTGGATCAAGGCAAGATTGAGGTGCGGACTATCAAACTGGATAACGCGACATCTGTAGGTGAAAACACCAACGAAAATCCTTTCGCATTTCCGAGTAATCTGGACATTTGGAGCCCTTCCAATGGATCTGTCGTTACCATTCAAAATAGCAGTATTGCCAATGCGGCTTCCTTTGTTTCACAAAACGTGCCATCGAGCATGATTGCTGGTGAAACAGCAACTGTTAGTGTGACCATGCAAAATACAGGTACATCTACCTGGACCAAATCGGCCCAGCATAAACTTGGTAGTCAAAACCCACAGGACAATACCAACTGGGGAATGAACCGTGTTTTTCTCGATGATGCCGATAACATTGCACCGAATCATCAAAAGGTGTTTACATTCGATATAACTGCACCATCTGTAGCCGGAAATTATGATTTCCAGTGGAAAATGCTTCAGGAAAGTGTTGAATGGTTCGGAGCTCAGTCTGCCAATACTACCATTACGGTAACCGGGTCAAGTAATTTTCTGGATGATTGTGATGCCCTGACGGGTTGGAGTACATCCGGATCCAATAGTCTGACGCTAAGCGGAACCGTGCAGCAGGGGAGTAATAGCGTGAAAATTGTTGGGTCGGGCACCAATGAATTTGAAAAGGTATTTTCTCCTGCTTATAACTCCGGACTTTCTCCTTCCAATGCACGATTGGAATTTTGGTACTATGTATCTGACCCTGCGATGATGAGTACCACCAATCAGGTAGAATTGGGTAGCGGTGGTGCGCCTGATGTCAATGAGTACCATTGGAGTCTTTCCAACCTAACATCTGGCTGGAATTTCATCAGCCTGGATGTGAGTGATGCCGTTACCACTGGAGGTACTCCAGACCTGAACGCTATCGACTGGTTCAGGATCTATAATGTCAAATCAGGCTCAGTTACCAATAGAATAGACGCCATCCAGTTGGTGCAGTCTGGTACCGAGTACCTGGATGACTGTGATGCCTTGACGGATTGGAGTACAGCCGGATCCAACACCTTATCACTCAGTGGAACGGTAAAGCAAGGAAGCAATAGCGTGAAAATGATCGGGTCGGCCACCGATGAGTTTAAAAAAGTCTTTTCGCCGGTATATAACTCAGGTCTTACTGCTTCAAATGCACGATTGGAGTTTTGGTATTATGTATCTGACCCATCGTCGATGAGCACGAGTAATCAGGTGGAGTTGGGTAGTGGAGGTGCACCTGACGTAAATGAGTACCATTGGAATCTTTCGGGCTTCACTTCCGGTTGGAATTTGATCAGCCTGGACGTGAGTGCTGCCGGCACCACGGGGGGAACGCCCGATTTGAATGCAATCAATTGGTTCCGAATCTACAATTCCAAATCCGGCTCGGTGACCAACCGAATCGATGCAATCAGGTTGTACGACAAGACCAATGCACGGGTAGCAGAAGTAGGCCAGGAGATGCCAAATAAACAGGTGCTGATCTATCCCAATCCTACGTCTGATTACGTGAACATTGACCTGGGTGATGCCTCAGTAGACCACCTGAAAGTGGAGGTCTACAATTTGGCTGGCGTAAAAGTGATGGAATCAGACCTGACTCAGCCAAATTCTTCAGGATACCGGCTATCACTAGCAGGTCTGCAAGCTGGAGTTTATGTGGTAAAGATTGCTACGGATTCCAGACTGAAAGTTTCCAGAAGGCTTGTGATTCAATAAAACAAAGCAAAACCATAGACCTCATCTCGGGCCCTGTGTCTTAGGTGAGGTCACTTCCCAATGACAAAACTCTGGTCATTGGTGCTGGAGCCATGTGCATTCAATCAAAATGCCATTTACCAAAGAGAATCTCAAAAATTATTTTTTAACAAACAAACCTTTACAAACATGATGAAAAAATCCTACTACTTATGGACCATGATAGCGTTGCTCTCTATTGGGCGGACGGCTATGGCGAATGTAAATGATCCCAATGATTATACCTTCTTGAAGGAATTAACTTCTCTGCAAGGTTCAACGACCGGCTGGCAGAATATTAGTTACAGTGGAAGTCAGGTTGGTACTACGGAGTTTCTGATGGTGTCCTTTAGTCATGGAAACCCCTCATGCAGCCAGATGAATCACATCTACAAGCACAAAGTACAGGGAGGTGACTGGACCAAAGCCGTGACGGCCGGTAATGATGATAAAAGCATGGAAATCTGGATTCGGGAGGTGACCAGTTCTAACCGAACCAATCAGGGACAGATTGATACTGGTGGAGCAGGAGCTGTTCATGCTGGAATTACGGTTTATGATGGACTGGCTCAAGTGACCAATACGGCAAAAGTCACTCAATGCAATACCACCACCATTGCGATTAACAACAACGGGTCAGGTCCGTTTTTAGTGGTTGCCGCTAGTGACAATGGCACCTCTGAATCCAATGAAGCAATGTTTCATTTCTCACCTGGGGATGATCGGGTATTCGTTTATTTAACTACTGATCAAAATTTTAGTGATAATACCACCGGATCGTTGCGCGGCGCAATAGCCAGTCTGTCTTTACAAGATGCTGGTCCTACAGGCACCAACGATGCCTCTTTTGTTTCACAAAATCAGATTCCTACTACTTTGGCTCCTGGCCAGGTAGCTGAGGTAAAAGTAAGAATGAAGAATACGGGTACGACTACCTGGACGAATTCTAGTGAACACAAGCTTGGAAGCCAGAACCCACAGGGTAATTCAACCTGGGGATCAAATCGGGCAATGTTGCCTTCTGCCGGTAGTGTATCACCGAATCAGGAGCATACTTTTACGTTTAGCATTACAGCTCCATCGACTACTGGTAGTTATCAGTTTCAGTGGAAGATGGTACAAGAGTTTGTGGAGTGGTTTGGTGCATTGTCACCTAATAAGACGATTACTGTGTCGGGTACTCCGGTATTGGTAGATGGATGTGATAACCTCACAGGCTGGAATTCTTCAGTGACACTCAACTCAGCAGATAAGCAGCATGGTTCAGGTGCCTTAGAGCGTACGACCAGCAGCACACCTGAGTTCAGTAAGGTTTTTTCTACTGCGTATAATTCAGGCCTTACTTCGACCAATGCCCGTTTACAGTTCTGGTATTATGTGTCAGATGTGTCCAGGTTTGGCTCATCAAATCAAGTGGAATTAGGTAGTGGCGGAGCACAAGATGTGAATGAGTACAACTGGAACCTGTCCGGTCTGCAGAATGGATGGAATTTTATCAGTCTGGATGTAAGTGCAGCGGGCGTGACCGGTGGCACACCCAACCTGAATGCCATCAACTGGTTTCGAATTTATCATGACAAAACCGGGACGATAACCACGCGACTGGATGCTATTCAGCTGATAGATAACGGAGCAGTAGCGACAACCTACGCACCTTTAGATGATTGTGATGCTAAGACCGGCTGGAGTTCATCAGCATCTCTGAATACATCTGATTTCCAAGAGGGTAGTGGAAGTCTGGAGTTCAACGGCTCAGATACCCCTGAGTTTTCGAAGGCCTTTAGCACGTCATATAATTCAGGAGTGAGTGAGGCAGAGGGCGTATTGAGCTTTTGGTACTATATCTCAGATGCCTCCAAAATGAGCGGAACAAATCAGGTAGAGCTGGGCAGCGGAGGAACCAATGATATAGATGAATATAACTGGGAGCTGCCTGCATTGTCAAACGGCTGGAACCTGGTTCGGCTGAACCTGTCTGACGCCAACCAGCTGGGTACGCCAAACCTGAATGCCATCGACTGGTTTCGAATCTACAGCTTTAAGTCTGGAAGTGTCGTTACACGCATTGATGAGATAGAAGTGGTAGATAGGGATGAACTGTATCTGGACAAATGTGAGGCTGCCACAGGATGGAGTAGCGCAAATACCATCGCTTTAAGCACTACCGCTCAGCAAGGTCAAGGAAGTGTGGAGATGACAGGAGCCAGCACTAATGAATTTCAAAAGGTATTTTCTCCTACTTATAATGCTGGACTTACGCCTTCGAACGCGAGATTGGAATTTTGGTATTATGTATCAGATCCGTCCCAAATGAGCACCACCAATAACCAGGTAGAGCTGGGCAGTGGCGGAGTTGCAGATGTCAACGAGTACCATTGGAACCTTTCGAGCTTTACTGCCGGATGGAATTTGATCAGCCTGGATGTAAGTGCTGCCGGTACCACAGGGGGTACACCTGATTTGAATGCGATCAATTGGTTTAGGATTTACAATTCCAAATCCGGCTCGGTGACCAACCGAATCGATGCAATCAGGTTGTACGACAAGACCAACGCACGAGTAGCAGAGGTAGGTGAAGAGCTGTCAGACAAACAAGTACTGATCTATCCCAATCCTACCACTGATTACATAGTAATCGATGCTGGTGGTACAGATCTGACTGGTGCCAGAGTATCTGTTTATACTGTGACAGGCCAATTGGCAGGAGAATACAGCTACGATGGGAGTACGCAATGGAAACTGCCACTTAGCGACCTCAAATCAGGTGTTCACCTGTTAACGGTTCATATAGAGGGGGAGGAGTTTACCCAAAGGATCGTTATCAAGTAAAGTACCAATAAATACTTCGTACTTATTCATTAAAAAAGACCATTGGTTCGTCCAATGGTCTTTTTTTAACTATCTACCAGTGATTTTATCGATGGGAGCTAACTCCTTTTTGTTTTACCAAACCGATATCCGTTTTGAATTTTCTTACATCGAGTTGGTTTGGAAACTATGCATGTTCATTCCCTTTGACAATTTCATCAAATGGAACGTCAAATTCTTCGTCATAAAGTAGGTGATATTCTTTTTTGTATGACTCATAGCATTTTTTGGCTAGCGCAAACTTCTTCATCGAGTTCAGGTACTTGATTTTAATAAACAATGCATCCTGATTGATGATATCGTGTTGAAAAATGCAGTTAGCAATGTCTAGTTGGAGTTGCGCATTGTATTCAAGTGTGTTTCTGTTTCCGAGGAGATAATCTACTACTTTGTTGGATAACTCAGCCTTATAAGGGTCTATCCAGTCTAGCTCAAAGGAGGGAAGAATGTTCCCACGTTTGATAAGCTCCAGGAGAGCGGGTGTCAGCGTTTGATCGTTATCAATACATTGCATCAGGTGAGAATAATCAAAGAAAACGTCCTCACCCAATTCAATTTTCCATTTGTCGCTGGCATTTTTAATCTCAATTGTACCCACTGTTTCCAATAGATCTCTTAGTTTCTTGATGTTGACATTTCGGTTATTACGGGCACTGTTCTGAGATTTGTCTCCCCATAGCGATTCCCAAATAAAATTGCTAGGAACCCCTTTACCTTTATTGCTGGAAAATAACAGAAGCATAGAGAGCAATGTGCGCAATGTGCTGCTAAATTTCTCACTGATCTCAACACCATCTTTGTCCAGGACCTGAAACCCCCCGAGAAAAAGGATTGCACTCTTTTTGTCTTCAAAATCTTTTTCTATTGGAATGGGTGCTTCAAACTCTGTTACTTCTGTGGGTTCACTATGGTAGTTTCCGTCATTCGGACTCATCTCCAGGAGACTTTCATTTACAGACTGTCTCTTGTTGAGTAGCCAAAAACCAACGATCCCCAGAATCAGCACCAGACCGACAATGGACTGATAGAGATAATTCGGATTCTTGCTTTGAGTGATTGCAGCATATTGCACAGGAGGAAATTTTAATCCATAGAAAGAGGTGGTATATGTTTCATCTTTCTTTTTCATAATTACGGCTACCAATTCTTGCGTGGACTTGTTCAGAAACAGGTCTACAAATGAACTGGTATCCAGAAAATTCAATTCGATCGAATCTCCAAGCAGTTCTTTTTCTCGTGTATACAGGTTGAAAGATTCTAGAACAGCTTTGGAATTGAACTTATCCCTTGGGTAGCGCAATACATAGAAAACTGAGTCGGAGCTACCAAAAACCATCGAATTGGAGAACACATTACCGCCAGCTTCTTCTTCTTTGCTCCAAAGGCGTTGGACCGATAGAGATACCGGGTTTACTTTAAACAACTGATGAAATGCCCGGGCTCCATACTCCTGGCTGCCATTTTTGCTTCCGTAACCACCAAAAATAAACAAGTCGCCTGCACTGTTTTGACCAAAAGCATTCAGGTATCGAGGTTCTACTTCATCTAGAGTAGACACGTTCCAGCTATCGTCATGTGTTAGCAGGTCATTGGTGTAGGTGTAGTGTCCATAACCTCCGAAAAAGATGGCTTTACCTTCATTTGTCAACAGCTTATTAGCATGCCAGTGTGAAGTCTCAGAGGAGAAGTTAGAATTAGAGGAATTGTAGGTCAGATCAGCAATATCAAATTTGTTGATTTCCAGAGAATCCAAATCATAAACCCAGATTTCTTTTGCATTGGGTCTATAAAGGCTTGCTTGATTAAATGGTACAGGGACTTCCACAGGAAAGACGGCATGATCTACTTTATCAACGACTAAATTGTAAGAAAGCAACCCGGATGAAGTAAGTAAATACACCAGACTATCCTGGTCGTAGACGATCTGAGGTCGTGTGTTAGAATCGATGCTTTTTTTAAGTTTCCATTTGACATGGCTTTCCACTATCCAATTGGGATTGACGGCCTCAGCCACATGATAGTTGATTTCATCGAAGCTCACGGACTCCTTAAATTTGGTGAGTGGCCAGTACCTGATTCTGGTTTGATCAGCCATCACCTCGATGTTTCTAAGGTTCATTGGAGGCACGTCACTCGTTGTATAGCGGCCCATATTATTCTTACCAAATGCAATGGAAGCTTTTTCAAAGTCAAAGGCTATTTTTTTTACTTTATTTACTC
>JAMWZA010000020.1 GCA_024305105.1 Marinoscillum sp. | reverse complement strand
GAATATAACACTTCATTCAAAAATTATGTCCTAGATGGGGATAACTTTGAGCTCAAAGCGGGTCCTAGCTTCTGGGAGTATATTGACCCGGAAAAGGCAAAAGAGTTTAAGTCCTATCAAGATAGAGCACTAAAGGGTGAGAAGTTTACTGTTACAAGCAATTATGTTACTCCCTACGGAGAGCTCAATTTTCTAATTAATTACAACCCTATTTATACAAAAAGCAGAATTACAGGTGTCTCCGTTTTTATTCAGGACATTACTGAGTTAACCGAATCTCAGCGAAAGTTAGAGAAGTATGCACAGGGTTTGGAAACTTTGGTGAAGGAGCGTACAAGTGAACTAGAGGAGAAGAATCACGAATTGATCAAAGGTAATGAACAACTTGAAGCAGCACTTTTGGAACTACAGGCAGCTCAGTCACAATTAATACAGTCGGAAAAGATGGCCTCCCTTGGTGTGCTCTCAAGTGGTATAGCACATGAGATTAATAATCCGCTCAACTTTGTGAAAAATGGGTCAATCGCACTTTTTGAGCATGTTAAAGTACTTGAAGGGTATGATCCTAAGTTTTTTGAGCCATATTTTGAGTTAATCGGTGATGGGGTAGCGCGTGTGGCCAACATCATCAAAAGCCTTAGCCACTTTAGTCGACAGGTAAAGTCCATGGATGAGAAGTGTAACCTGACTGAGATCATCGAAAATTGTCTGGTCATTCTTCAAAATAAGACCAAGGATAAAGTCATCATTCGGAAATCATTCGATCATTCATGTTCGGTGCTTGGAAACGAAGGAAAGCTTCACCAGGCCTTTCTGAATATATTGGCCAATGCAGAGCAGTCCATAGGTGAAAATGGACACATCCATATAGCTATTTTAAGAGAGGGAAACTTGGCTGTAGTAGAGATTACTGACGATGGTGAGGGAATATCCAAAGAGAATCTGGATAAGATTGGCGATCCGTTTTTTACGACAAAACCCCCAGGTGTGGGTACTGGACTAGGATTATTTATTACCTATTCTATTATTGATGAGCATGATGGGAAAATAGAGGTTAACTCAATTGTAAAAAAGGGAACAAAAATTAGGATAGAATTACCAAATTTGTAGTTTTAAGTTAACAATGGTCCAGCATCCAGAAATAACCGTCCTATATGTTGATGATGAAAAGGATAACCTTTTTGTCTTCAAGGCTAACTTTAATCGAAAGTTTGAAGTGATAACAACCCTATCTCCTGAAGATGCCTTGAAAGAATTAGATCTTCACCATAAGGATATCATTGTGGTTATCAGTGACATGCGTATGCCAGTGATGAACGGTGTTGAGTTCATCAAAAAAGCACGAGCCAAGTATGAAAATATCTTCTATTACATACTTACAGGATACGGTCACAACGATGAAATTGATCAAGCCATCTCTGATAATATTATTGAAAGCTATTTCACCAAACCATTTGACGCTCAGGAAATAGAAAAAGTGATTTTGGATGCAACTAATCGATTGCGACCGAATTAATTCCTTTTTTGTCGAATGGATAAGCCTTGCAGGCTTTTTTAATTAGTTTACAGCTATGCGTTCCCTACGACTAGCTGCTTTATTCTGTCTGTTGTTTTTCACCACAAGATTACACGCTCAAACAATACTGGATATTAATCTGAAACCGTCAGCAGAAAAGGTTTCACTCACAAGGATTATACAAACCTTCAATACTGATTCTACCAGAGTATTTTATTTGGAGAAATGGGTCAGTCCCATCTCGGTACAAGTGCGAGCTGAAGAAACTTTAGGTGATCTTTTAAGTCGATGTTTTAAGTCTAGTGACTTCAGTTATTTCTTAATGGATGACGAAACGGTGGTTTTAGTTAAAGACCCAACTAAGGCCATAGTCAGAGAGAAATTGGTGAAGGAAGCGCTTCGACGGGAAGAGAAAATAGAGACTTATCAATTTGGGGTGGCAGGTGATGCAGCTACTTCCCAAGTGACTGTTTCAGGTCGAGTAGTTGATTTAAAGTCTGAAGAGCCCATCTCTTTTGCATCTATACAAGTGGGGGATGAGTCTTCCTCCTACACATCTGATGAAGCTGGATATTTCACCATCACGATCAGCCCCGGTCCAAATGTCTTGACGTTTCGATTTGTCGAATATGAGAATACTATTGTAAACCTGGATGTCTATCAAAACGCAACTATTAACGTATCGATGGAAAAGAAATCGATCTTGCTTAACGAAGTAGTGATTCAGGACAAAAGTGATCGAGAACAATCCAAGACCCGAATTGGTGTAGCTACTGTTTCAGTATCTAACATAAAGAAAACGCCTACCTTCTTAGGTGAACCAGATTTGGTTAAGTCAATACAACGCTTACCAGGAGTAACCACAGTGGGTGAAGCCGCTTCTGGTTTCAATGTGCGGGGTGGTAGCGTGGATCAAAATCTGATTTTATATGATGGCATCCCAATTTTTAATAGTGCTCACGTTTTCGGATTCTTTTCAGCATTCAATGCAGACGGTATTCAAGACGTTAATTTTTACCGCGGAGGAATTCCGGCAAAGTTTGGAGGGCGTATATCCTCGGTAATGAATATCCGGTCTAAAGATGGTGACCTGGATGAATGGCACTTTAAAGCAGGAGTAGGACTGATCACCAGTAATTTTAATATTAATGGCCCCATTAAAAAAGGCAAAACAACCTTGAATACAAGCTTTAGGTCTACCTATTCCGATTGGCTCATCCAGAGCATCAGAACCAACTATGCTGATTTAAGAAATAGTTCGGTGAACTTCTTTGATGCCAGTACGAAAGTTTCGCATCTGTTTAATGAAGATTCCAAACTGTCCATCACTGCCTATGCAAGTAATGATGGATTTAGACTAGTGGGGGATACCACTTATAGCTGGCACAACTATCAGCTTTCTGGAAAATACAATCGTCAGTTCACTCCCTCATTTTCTGGAGAATTTGTTTTAGGAAGTAGTTCGTACGGCTATGATATGTCAAATGATGATCCTCGCACAGCCTCTAATCTTTCATTTAATCTTTTGACAAGTGCGTTTAAATCTAATTTTGTACTGGATAAAGGGGCGCATCAGTACAGTTTTGGCTGGGACTTACATCTGTATCATATACAGCCGGGTCGATTGACGCCTAATAGTGAAGAGAGCAACGTAAACGAATTTGCTATGGATAAACAAGTTTCGGCTGAGAATGCGTTTTACATTTCTGATACCTGGACTTACTCTGATCGGCTTACTTTAGAGTATGGTATTAGACTTCCAATGTTTAGCACCTTTGGAACAGCTACTTCCTACGAATATGCACCTGATCAACCACGCGAGCAGTTTTCTATCACTGATACGATATCCTTCAGTGCCTGGCAACCGACTAAATTTTATGCCGGGTTAGAGCCTAGAGCGTCATTGATTTATAAATTAACGGATCAGTCCTCTTTTAAGGTTGGATACAACACGGTGTTCCAGTACCTGCACCTTATTAGTAACAGTACAGCCGTAACTCCTGTAGATATCTGGCAGCCTAGTGGCAAGTATTTTAAACCGCAGCGTGCCGATCAGTTATCTGTGGGGTTTGCCTGGGATAGTGAGAAAGGAACCTATAGCGCTTCTACGGAAGTGTTTTATAAAAACATCAACAACCTTCTCGATTTCAAAGATGGCGCAGAGCTTTTGCTCAATGAGCATCTGGAAACTGACTTGCTCCAAGGTAATGGGAACGCCTATGGAGTTGAGTTGACTTTAAGTAAAAATGTTGGGAGATTGAGTGGAGATGCCAATTATACTTACTCCAGGTCATTTAGAAAAATTGATGGCAACTTCAATAGTGAAACTATCAATGATGGCGAGAATTATCCTTCTAACTTCGATCAGCCTCATATTGCCAATTTAAACTGGAGGTGGATGATCAGCAGACGTTATTCATTCACGGGTAACTTTACCTATCATACCGGCCGTCCAATCACTATTCCTCTATCGGCTATTCAAATCGAGAATCAATCCATTGCCTATTTTTCAAAGCGTAATCAATACCGCATACCAGACTATCATCGTCTGGACCTGGCATTTGTCATAGAAGGAAATAATAAAAGGAGCCGTAAATGGCAGGGTACATGGGTGTTTTCCGTCTATAATGTGTATGCGCGTAGAAACCCTTACACCATATTCTTTCAACAAAACGATGAGGGAGTTCTGCAACCGTATCAACTCTCTATCATAGGAACAGCTTTTCCATCAGTGAGCTATAATTTAAAAATCAAATGACCAGAATTAGGCCACAACTTATGTTCATATTTTGGTTGATCCTCGGTGGATGCGTAGAGCCCATATCTTTTGAAATACCACCTGCAGAAAGTCTTTTAGTGGTAGAAGGTTATATCGCTGATTCTGAGGGTCCACACAAATTAAGTTTGTCCTATGCCAGTAGTATAGAAGCAGACTCAATAACTGAGAATCCTGCTATCGGAGCACGAGTATTTTTGCTTGAAGATGGGGAGAGTGTAGCTCAGTATGTAGAAGTGGCTCCTGGTAAATACGAGATTCCTGAAGGAACCATTTCAGGTGTGGAAGGCCGATTTTACAACATTGAATTACAAACGGACAATGGGAAAACGTATAAATCTGTACCTGACCAGCTAAATGGTGTTGGAACCATTGAGCAGATTCATACGGAGTTTGAATCTCGCACTGTGCTTACGCCAACCAGTGAAACAGATGCCAGCGTACTAAAAGTCCTTGTTGATGGAAATATAGGGACTAAACGAACAGAAGTATTCACCCGATGGAAGTTTCAGGTGATTTATGAAGCCGAGACTTTCCCAATGAATCACATTGTTTATAATCCTCCATATGATCCATTACCAGCACCATTTCCATGTTCTGGATTTATCATAGAAGAAGGGCCGGTTTTTAGTGGAGGATTGTTGGTTCAAGTCGGAGAATGTGAATGTTGTGAGTGTTGGGCCAGGATCTACGAATCCGCCCCAACATTATCTACTGGTGAGTATATTGTGAACGGCAACTACGCCAATGTATTGGTAGGTCAAGTGCCAATTACATCCGCTATTTTTTATAAGAAAGCACAAATACGAGTAGATCAGATGAGCGTTTCACGAGCAGCTTTCGATTTTTTCAACCTGCTCCGTTCTCAGAAGGAAAATGCTCAAAGCATCTTTCAGCCAGCATCTGGTGAGATAACAGGAAACATCGAAGCGGATAATGTAGATGACCGTGTGGTCGGTGTGTTTTATGCTACATCCATTATGACTTCTGTGATGATGATCAACAGCACAGAAGTGCCTTATCCGTTACCCCAAAGAACTATTTTAACGCTCCCTTGTGCCGAGAGCTATCCCGACGCAACTTATGATGAACCTGAGTTATGGGAGTAGTCAGATCAGTCTCATCATCAAACTCCCGGATAACGCATTTCATTAAGAAATGTAAAGCGACATTCCTTCTGTTTGGGATAATTGGCTGTGTAGAGCCGGTTTCTTTCGAAGTGCCTCCAGCCGGTAGCCTTTTGGTGGTTGAAGGATATGTAAGCAGTAGTGATGGGCCACATACGGTCAAGTTATCTCGAGCAACAAATATTGAGTCTGATACGCTTGTCTCATCTCCGGTAACTGAAGCTATCATCGATCTTTATGAAAACGATGAAATAGTGGCACGTTTTAATGAAACACTACCTGGAAACTATCAAATCGACAAAGGCCAGGTGACGGGTGCCATCGGCAGTGATTACCATATCAAATTCAGTACTATGGAGGGTAGCGTTTATGAATCGCTACCTGACAAACTTCGGGCAGTAGGTCAGATATCGGAGGTTCACCTTGAACTCGAACGAAAAACCAGATTGACGGACTTTGGAGAGACAGATGCTAGTGCCTTTAACGTGCTGGTGGACAGTAAATCAGGACCCTTAAAAGACGCTTATATCAGGTGGAGGTATTCCGCTTTTTATGGTGTGGACACTTATCCGTCGCTCTATATGCGCGATGAGCCTCCATATACCCCATTTAAGGATCCATGGCCCTGTTCTGGTTACATTGTAGTAGAAGGACCGCCTGGAAGTGGGGGCAAGCTAGAACGAATAGGTGACTGTACATGCTGTGAATGTTGGGGAAAGATTTCTGAGCCAGCTCCCACTTTATCCAATGACGAATTGGTTCGGGATGGCGAATTTTACAATGTATTTGTAGGTCAGGTGCCGATTACGGCAACAGTCTTTCAGCAGAAAGTGATGCTACAGGTAGAACAAATGAGTCTAAACAGGGCAGCATTTGACTTCTTCGATTTGATCCGTTCACAAAAGGAGAATACTCAGAGTATATTCCAGCCAGCCACAGGAGAGCTGAGAGGAAATGTACGGGCTGAAAACAAGAGTGATGCCGTCATCGGAATATTCTATGCTACTTCCATTAATACGGCTGTGTTGTTTGTAGACAGTGCCAACGTTCCTTATAAAATTCCTGAAGAGACATTTTTAACATTGCCATGTGCAGAAATAACATCTAACGCAACCTACGAAATGCCTGAATTATGGGAATAAAATTAAAATTCATTTTATGGTTGCTAGTGACGTTATCTGTTTTTACGCTCATTGGACAGAGAGTCTCTTCTCAACTTGTCTTTAATCAGCCCTATTATATCGCTGGTGATACTGCTTATTTTACACTTAGGTTCGCTCATTCTAATGAACCATCTGGAGTATTGAGAATGGGTATGATGAATGAATCTGGTCAGGTTTTGAAACAAATAAATTTCCGTGTCACAGGTGGTATTGGAGCCAATCAGTTTGTTATACCTCAAGAGATCAAAACCGGTCATTATCCGTTGTTGGTGTATGATGCATCTGGCCAAACAGTTATTCAATCATACTTGAATGTAGGCGTTCATTCTCATGAACCTAAATCTACTTCTTCTTTTGACGTTGTGGTAGCAACAGACAACGAGCAGTTGACAAGAGGTAAATCGACTTTAAGTATCAAGGTAACTGATAAGAGTGGAGTGCCAGTTCAGGGAAATCTGACCGTTTCTGTATTGAACTCTGAGGTAATTAACGCGGCTCCAGTTGAGGCAACTAGCAATGCAAAGGCCAAACTGCCATTTCGAATGACACTAATGGGAAGGTTAACGAACGAATACACCCGTGAGGTGCTCCCAGATAGCTCCATGGTGATGCTGTATTTTCAAAATTCAAGGCTCCGCTATTTGACTTATGTTAGAGAAGAGGGTATGATCAAGGCTGAAATATTGGATTACTACGATAAAGACGAATTGTTCCTGATTGCTGAAACTCCTGAGGGGCAGATTGTGAAAGACATTCAGGTAGAATGGGAAAAGGCAACTCCAGCCACCCCAGAATCAGCTTCGCGTTCCAGTCAACTTCAAGTGGAAATGTATGAGCGTTTTATGAATAAGAAACAGTTAATGGATAAGTCCTATGGCTATTATGGAACGAGGGATTCATTGAATTTCACTGTGCAGCAAGGAACTCGCTTGGACTTTTTAGAGGCTGATTACAAAACCAATCCACGGGATTATCTCTTGTTTAAATCGTTAGGTGAATTTATCAAAACAACCGTGGAACCAATCTACTATGGTGTTATCGGTGATCAAGAAGCAATAAGAGTCTTATACCTCAAACCATATGCTGCTACGGCTGACCCCCTTTACGTGATCGATGGAAAAGTAACACTGGATACTGACTATTTTCTGAGCCTTAATCAGGATGATATCATTGGGCTCAAAGTTGTGAGCAATTACCGTAAGTTGGTGAAATTTGGACTTCTAGGTAAGAATGGGATTGTTATTGTTAACACCAGACTTAATGAATCTCAGCCACCTGAGAATTCGGATATGGTGTTCATGGGGTTGAACAAGCCCCGAATCTTCAGCGTCAACAATTACCTGGATGGAGAGGATTCAAACATTCCTAATTTTCGTGCTTGTGTTCACTGGGTTTCAAATGTCACATTAGATAGCAATGGTGAAGCGATCATCACTTACTACAATTCCGATGATGTGGGTACGATGCACGTTTATGTAAATGGGTTGACTACAGAAGGGCAACCATTTTATGGGTCAACTGACTATGAGGTAAATATTTCCACAGAAAATGAATAAATTAGGGCCTGCTGAAAAAGTCTGGAGTGTGCCAGCTACGAGGCGGCAAAGAGAAGCTATATATTAATATTGCGATCTGAAGCTAACGAAGTAGATGGTATGCTCCAGGCTAGTTTGAAAATATCGTTCACCGATATTTTCAGGCGCATGGAAAAATGGGAATACCTGCTAAAACCCTTGCACTTGCTGAAAAACATTACACTTTTAAATACATCATCACCATGAAAGTCATGCAGTTAGGTTACCAGAAGCGTTTTTCAGCAGGCCCTAAATTAAGCTGATCACCTAACCGAAGTATTCAATGGATGAATCGAACGATCAAATCCAATCCTGGCTGAAGAACCTGGAACGAGAAAGCTGCTGACATGGATTGCCTTCTCACCCTACTCTTATTTTACATGTTCACCATTAAGAGATGATTAGTATCAATTATTGAGCTGATATTTCTAATACCAGCTAGTTAAATTTCTTATTTACTTTCCATTAAAGAAAAGGAGGGTATCATGTTAACGAACAAAGTAACATTTATGGATTGGCTTACCGTATTGGTGATTGTAGGTTTGGCTAGTGGGTCTGTTTATCTGGGTATAAAAGTGATTGTTTCTCTAATCAATGGCTTTATCTAGTCCAATGTCATGAAAATTATTTTTTGATATCAGTGCAACATTTTGTACTGTTGTGGTGTATTAGTTACATAGTACACTATGATTCAGTATGAAATTAATTGAAATTAGCGACTTATTGTATTCTTACGGCTCCAAAAAGCCACTTTTTGATCAGCTTAAGTTAAAACTGGAGACTGGCAACATTTACGGTCTTTTAGGTAAAAACGGAGCTGGGAAGTCCACTTTACTAAAAATTATTTCTGGTTTGTTGTTTCCAGAATCTGGCGATGTTTCAGTGATGGGGCATCGTCCGATTGATCGCAGCCCGTCTTTTTTGCAGGATGTCTTTTTGCTCACTGAGGAGTTTGAGTTACCCAGCATGAGCATCAAACGGTATGTTCAGTTTTATGCTTGTTTCTACCCCAAATTTAGTGAGGAGCTGTTCCAGTCCTTTATTGAGGAATTTAAGTTAGATCGTTCTGCTGAGCTAAACTCTCTATCTTATGGTCAGAAGAAGAAATTCTTGCTGTCATTTGGTCTGGCTACCAACAGCCAACTCGTCATCCTGGACGAACCTACCAATGGTCTGGATATTCCATCTAAAAGCCAATTTAGAAAAGTGGTAGCAAGGGCCATGGATAATGACCGAACATTTATTATTTCAACACATCAGGTACGAGATATGGAAGGCTTGATTGATCCGATCATCATTCTGGACGAAGGTGAAATCATATTCAATGAAGGATCTGAGTCCATCACTAAAAAACTAAAGGTCACCAAATCTGCTAGTTTAGTAGAGAGCCCAGATATGGTATATGCTGAGGGTGGGTTTGGTAGCTACACCATTGTCTCGATTAATGACGACCATTCTGAAACCAATATGAACCTGGAGACGCTGTTCAATACCGCTATTAACAGCAAAGAACGAATTCATGAAATCTTCAAGGGTGATGAATAATCAATTCGACATATCACGATTCTGGAAGTTCATGAAGCTTCAGCTTTTTAAGAACAGAAAAGGAGTGTTCATGATCATGGCAATTACTTTTGGTATGCTCTTTTTCGTCGGCTTTATGTTGAGTGTCTTTCTGGAACATCCGGAAGCTTACGATCATACAGAAAGCTATGTCTCCGCCTTGTTGATGGGCGGGTTTATTATTTCCAGTCTTGCTTTTAGCGAAACAGATCGGGTTTTGAAGCGAATAGGTTACCTAATGCTTCCCATTTCCAATTTGGAACGATTCATCTGTATGTGGTTATTAACATCCATTGGATGGCTCATCGTTTTTACCATCAGCTTTACCATTTATGCGTTGATTGCTAACCCAATTGGCAACCTGATTTTTCCTGCTACCAGCTTTAAGGTATTCAATCCATTTGGTGCTATTGCCAGACAAACCATGTTACTGTATGTAGCCCTGCAAGGCATTTTCTTACTTGGAGCAGCTTACTTTAGAAAATATGTATTGCCCAAAACGATGATTTCAATTTTCATCATTTTGGGAATAGTCGGGTTGGTACTGTATTTCTCTCTGAAGGAACAATTTCTTGCAGATCATTACTGTACCACAGAAGATGAGTGCGAATTGGTAGACGCATTCGCTGTTCACCCGGTGTGGTACATGGCCAAAGGACTGTTTTGGTTTGCGCTGGCTCCACTTACCTGGATACTGAGTTATTGGGGACTAAAAGAACAGGAAGCATAATGGAGTTCAAGGACAATCAGGCAATATACTTGCAGATTGCTGATCTGTTCTGCGAGAATATTCTAACGGACAAGTGGAAACCAGGAGACCGTATACCGTCAGTTAGAGAAATGGCTGTGAGTGTAGAGGTGAACCCCAACACGGTCATGCGAACGTTTGCGTACTTGCAGGAAAAAGGAATCATTTATAACAAACGAGGTATTGGGTATTTTGTAGCAGATGATGGGTTTAACAAAACAAAGAATTTAAAGAAAGAGGACTTTATTGATCATGAATTGCCGGAGTTTTTTAAAGCAATGGTATTGCTTAACGTGACCATTGAAGATCTTGAAAAGTATTATAAGAAATACCTAAACGGTCTAATCTGATGAAAAAGAGTAAGAAACTATTGATCCTAACAGGAGTCGCGATATGCTTCATATTTGCAGTCTCTGTCTTTTTCCTGAAACAGGAGGCCAAGGACGTGGTAGCAGCTTATGCAGCAGAAACCACCTATGAAAGGGTAGAGGCCGGTGAGTTTCATGAAGTAGTACTTGGTCCGGGGTTTGACGTTCTGCTGGTAGGATGGGCTGAATTTGCCGTATCACTGGAAACCGATCACCCAGCCAGGCCAACGATGACTAATAAAAACGGAGTTCTTTACTTTTCGGTGTCAGACACTGCAGCACTTAACGAGCCAGTTGGGCTTAATATACGGGTCACAGATATTCAGAAAATAAAATCAGTGAAATCAACCACAGTTCATTTAGAGGATCTGGAAGTTGATTCGCTGAGCGTATTGTTAGAAGACAGTCAATCGCTACGAATAGTAGACTGTAAGATTGAACACCTGCAGCTGGAAACGGCTGAAGGCTTAACCATTACATCCATTCAAAACAAAGAGAAAATGTAATCGCTTCACGAGTTCATATTTAAAAAATCGAATAACCACCAGATCAACGGACTGAACAGACCGAACAGGATAGGTACGTCTTATCGGAATACCTAAAGCATTCGGGCTGTTCTTTCCCAAGATCATTCACTTACACTCAAATGAAAATAAATCGACTATTATCGATCATGGGATTGGTATGTCTCATCCATTCTAATCTCCTTTTAGCACAGGAACAGCACACTGTAAGCGGCTATTTAAAAGACGCCTCAAATGGTGAAGCACTCATTGGCGCGACTATACGCATCCAGGGTCAAAGCCTAGGAACGATTTCCAATGTCTATGGATTCTACTCTATAACACTACCTAAGGATAAGTATGTATTTGACTTTAGGTATGTAGGATATGATCCACAGCTCAAAGCAGTTGAATTGAGTCAAAATATGCGAATTGATCTCGAATTGTCTCCTGCTGAACAGCAGCTTCAGGCAGTAGTGATCTCAGGGAAGGCAGAAGATGACCATGTTTCTAATATTGAGATGAGCACCGAGGAATTGGACATTAAGTCCATTCAGAAAATGCCCGCCTTTGCAGGAGAGGTGGATATCATAAAAAGCATCCAACTATTACCTGGTGTCACAACTGTAGGTGAGGGAGCTTCTGGCTTTAACGTACGTGGGGGCGGTGTAGGGCAAAACCTGGTCTTGCTTGATGAAGCACCTGTTTACCAGTCCTCGCACATGTTGGGCTTCTTTTCGGTCTTTAATCCGGATGCAGTGAAGGATGTCAAACTCTATAAAGGTGGCGTTCCTGCAAAATATGGCGGCCGTTTGTCTTCCATTTTGGATATCCGAATGAAAGAGGGCAACAGCAAGGAGTATGACATTTCTGGAGGAATAGGTACCGTGTTTAGCCGGTTGGCAGTGGAAGGGCCCATCAAGAAAGACAAAGCTTCGTTCATCGTAGCAGCCAGACGATCCTATGCAGATGTCATTGCCAAAACCTTTACGGATGCACTAGATGATGGCTCGTCTCTCTACTTCTACGACCTCACGGCAAAAACCAATTACAACATCAACGAAAACAATCGAATTTACCTTTCAGGCTATTGGGGACGTGATGTATTGGAGTTTGCTGAAAATCAAGGGTTTGACTGGGGTAACCGTACGGCTTCATTTAGGTGGAATCACCTCTACAGTGAAAAGCTTTTTTCTAACCTTACCATGTTTTACAGTAATTACGATTATGGTTTCAAGTTCGGAGACAAGGACGACCTTTTTGAGATAGGCTCTGAGGTAAGTACCGTCAATATCAAGCCAGAGTTTAGTTGGTTCGTCAACACCAACAATGAGGTCACGTTTGGTGGCGAGGCTATTCTCTATCTTTTTGAACCGGGAACGATGGTAGATGTGAGTGCTGGCGAGCGAACAACTGCCGGTCTGGAAGATCGGCGAGCGCTGGAGTCAGCAGTTTATGTAAGTAACGATCAGAAATTGACACCTTCACTCTCGGTGCAATACGGGCTGAGACTGAGTTACTTTAACTACCTGGGCGGAACCGTAGTAGTATATGGTGACACGTTGCCCGGTAGCCCGAAACCGGTGGTAGATGAATATAAATACCGTAAATGGGCATCGATAGCTGATTATCTTAACCTGGCACCACGGTTTTCATTTAACTACAAACTCTCGCAAACGGCATCTATTAAGGGAAGCTACAATCGAATGAATCAATACATTCATCTGATTTCGAATACAGTAGCCACTACACCTATTGATGTCTGGCAGCCTTCGACCAACAACATCAAACCCCAGGCGGCAGATCAGGTGGCGATAGGATATTTCCAGAACCTTGCCAATAACCAATATGAGTTGTCTGCAGAGACATATTACAAATGGATGTATAACCAGGTAGACTACATCGATGGTGCAGATGTCTTCGTGAACAAATACCTTGAATCACAACTTTTGAGTGGGAAGGGCAGAGCATATGGAGTGGAGTTGTATGGAAAAAAGAACAAAGGCAAACTCACCGGGTGGCTCAGCTATACACTCGGCTGGACTGAGCGGAAAGTTGATGGCATCAATTACGGTGGTGATCAGCTAAATAGAAAAGGCAGCTGGTATCCTACGCGTTTTGATCAACGCCACAATATCAAGATGGCTGCATTTTATGAGCTAAATGATCGAATCACTTTCTCTGCCAACTTCGCATACATCTCAGGTACTCCAACCACTTTTCCTACCGACAGGATAACAGTTGGTGGTTATGTGATTCCTTACATCAACAACAACGAGCGAAACAATTACCGAATACCCGACTATCACCGGTTGGATGTAGGCATGACCCTCAACAACGTTTGGCGGGGTAAAAAGGGCAGAAGTGGTGAAGACAATATTGCCATATCTGTCTATAACGCTTATGCCCGACAAAACCCCTTTAGCATCTATTTCTCTCAGGAACGAGGAAGACCGTCAATGGACAACCCTGTAGCAACCAATGCTACGCAGTTATCCATCATTGGAACCTTCATTCCAGCCATTTCTTACAATTTCAAATTTTAACACATTCATCATGAAATACGCTTATTTAATTTCTGGATTGCTTTTGCTCGCAGCTTGTGAGTTTGAAATACAACCAGAGCTTGCAGAGCCTGAAGAGCTGATGGTTGTAGATGCATTTCTCAACGACCGTGCTGACCGACAAGTTATTAACATCACCAGGTCACAGCCTTACTTCGATGATTCTGAGCCCGAAATGATCTCTGGTTTGAATGTTACACTTTATGACCTGACAGTGGATCTGGAATATCCATTCACAGAAGGTGATAGATATTACTACCTCGACACCAATGATCCTGTAGGAGTAGTGGGCCATAATTACCGACTTGTGGTTGAGTCTCCATCAGAGACGTTTGAAGCTCACGCTACCATGAATCGGGTTCCGTCAATAGACTCGATAGGCTATGAATTCAATGAGGCCAATTTTCTGGTTGATCAGGATCACTTTACAGCTCAATTTTATGCTGTTGACCCTAAAGGAGTTGGAGATTGCTATTGGATCAAGGGATGGAAAAATGGTGTCTACTTCAATAAGCCTGAAGAACTCAACATGGCTTATGATGCCAGTGTAAGTCCCGGTCAGCCAATTGATGGACAGCTTTTTGTCTTCCCGGTTCGAGCCGGATTTATCAATCCTTACGGTGATGATTCAGACCCGGAATCAACAGAAATGGTCCCACCATATGAAGTAGGTGATTCTCTTTATGTGGAAATACACTCCATAGATCGAGCGGCATTCGACTTTCTGTATGCACTGTATTTTCAAATCAACAGAGCAGGAGGGTTTGGAGAAATCTTCTCATCACCACTGAGTAATGTTTCCACCAATATCAAAAGCACAAACCCTGGTTCTAAGACCAATGTGGCGGGCTTTTTCAACATGTCGGCGATTAGCTCCGCAGGAAGAAGACTGACTGCTAAGGTAGCTGACCAGGCTCAAATAAAATACTATAATCAATAAATCGTAAATAGCTCAAAATGAAAAAATTAGCAATTGTAATCGGAGTAATGGTTTCAGCAGTGGCCTTGTCTTCTTGTGGAGTAAGTAATGCCTTTGTGCTCAATCAAAATATGAATAGCACACAAGTACAGCTGAGTCAAAAGAACTACGAAGTAGTGGGAAAAGCTGTGGGAGATTCAGAGGTCTCTTATGTGTTGGTTTTTGGTGGAGCGAAAAAACGCCGCCTGTTTGAAAATGCCTATGCAGAAATGGTTGAAAATGCCAACCTGACTTCTGGAGCCAAAGCATTGACCAACATCGTGACGGAAGAACATATTGGAGGAGTGCCGCCATTTTACTACACACGAACGGTGACGGTGAGTGCCAATGTCATTGAATTTACCAGGTAAATCATGAACAAGGAAAACGATCGAGTCCCGAATTGGCGACAACATATCATGCGTGGATTGTTCCTGCTAAACTTCATCGCGTTAGCTTTTGATAGCTGGACTGAGGTGATTGCAGGAACACTTCCTGTGGATATATATCCATCAGTGGCAGTAAGTTTCTGGGCAGCATTTTCGCTATTGAATCTTATTGGAGTGATGAACCCATTGCGATTCATACCGATTTTAATGCTGCAGCTACTTTACAAAGCTGCCTGGTTGTTGGGAAACTATCGTCCAGCTTATTTCTCTGGTGAATTAACAGCTGGTCAGGAAGAATTTTTCTGGATCTGTGTGGCAGGGGTAGTACTTAATCTACTGATTGTCCCATGGAAATACACCTGGCACCACTTTATCAAGTATCAACGAATATCAACATCTAAATCATAACTATCATGGAAACATGCAATCAAAACGTACAAAAAACCAGTAATCCTGCAAGCTGTGTGTACCTACTCGGAATGATCGGAGCAGCCATTTATTTTATTTCCAATGCCACGGGTTTTTGGGCCGGGGTCTTGGGATTCCTCAAAGCGTTGGTTTGGCCAGCCTTCCTTGTGTTTGAAGCATTTAAAGGTCTTGGAGTATGAGTGTCATCATAGATCAACCAACAAGCCTGTTTGGGTTCACTGCAAGTAGGGCATTGAACTGGAGCGCGAAGTTCTGGGTAATAGTCGCTTGCATTGGATTCGTCATGTTTATTTACCACATCTTGTTTTTCTACGGGGGTACAACCCTATCAGGAGAAATGGCCAAATGGAATGATCGTTTGTATAATGGTCTGGTATCAGGTGATCAGTTGGGTAATGCAGCCTTGATAGCGCATGTATTCCTGGCAGCACTAATCACCTTCGGAGCACCTTTACAATTGATTCCAGCCACACAGACACGTTTTAGAACTTTCCATCGATGGAATGGACGTATCTACATGGTGATAGCCCTGGTAATGAGTGTTTCAGGCCTTATTATGATTTTTAGTTCTCACCGCACAGTGCTCGGAGGGTGGTCAATGGCTACCGGCAATGTCATCAATGCGGTTTCCATTATCGTGACAGCTTTGGCTGCATGGTATCTGGCTATGAAAGGCAGGATTGCGGTACACCGGGAGTGGGCATTAAGATTATTCGTTGTTTCGAATGGTGTTTGGTTCATCCGAGTGATGTTTGGCTTTTGGATTCTGATCCATGGAGATGCCCCGGGACATACAAGTTTGTTTGAAGGCCCGTTTGATCGATTTTTGGCTTTTTCTCATACGCTGTTGCCGCTGATGTTTATGGAGTTGTACCTAAGAGCGTATAAGTCCAGAAATGATCGTTTCAAGTGGATTATGACTGGAGTTATATCCACGATCGCTATAGCTATGGGAATGGGAATCTTCATGGCGACAATGATATTTTGGATTTAAAACAATAGAAAATGGATACCATCGAATTGACAAAAAAGAACGCGCGTATCGCAGGTCTGTATTATCTCGGAATCATCGTTTTCGGTATGTACTCAGAGTTTTTTGTGCGTGGGTCACTCATCGATCACAGTAGTGCACAAAACACCCTGATGCTGATCGAAAATAACCTCATGCAGTGGCGCTCTGGACTGGTAAGTGATATGGTTTGCCAGGTGTTTTTTCTGTTCTTGGGACTGCACCTATACCGCATGCTTAAGCGGACTAACCAAAGTGCCGCACGAATGATGCTTCTGTGTATCGTGCTGGGAGTTGGCGTTACATTCGTCAATTTACTGCATCATTTTGCGCCGGTTATTCTTTTAGGTTCTGAGATGGATTTGGATAGTACAACACAAGCGTCCCTGATGCTCTTTTTTATCAAACTTCATGGTCACGGCTATACAATAGCAGGCGTGTTTTTTGGATTATGGCTGTATCCATTGGGCGTCATGGTAAGAGAATCCGGAGTTTTTCCACCCGTACTTGGTTGGTTACTCATGATCGGATGCTTTGGCTACCTCATTGATACGGTGGTCGTCTTTCAGATTCCTTCTGAGCCATGGATTACCTACCCGGGCTTATTGGTCGCATTGGTGGCTGAGTTTGGCTTTTGCTTTTACCTACTGATCATTGGAATAAAATCAAAAAGACATGAACCTACTGATACTTAAATCAGATATCGCTTCCATAAAAGCTGTCCAGAAGGTGTCCAAAGTCCTGAATCCTCATCCCCGAATATCCCGGTGGACGGTAGATCTGGATGACTGTGACAAGGTGCTGCGCATAGAAATGTGCCAATCACTTAGCGAAGGAGAGGTACAGCAGTTAATCGATCCATTGGGCTACTATTGTGAAGAGCTTGAATACTAGGTTAAACCAAAAGACCCATTGCCCATGAACCCAAGAACCTAAAACCCTAAAACCTAAAGCAATGAAAGCAATTATTTTTAATAACTATGGAGGTCCTGAAGTACTCGAATACGTGGATCTACCCAAACCAACACCAAATACGAGTGAAGTTTTGGTAAAGATCCAGGCAGCTTCACTGAATGCCGCTGATTGGCACATCATGCGTGGAAAACCCTATTTTATGCGACTGACCTTTGGGCTAACCAAACCAAAATACAACCGGTTTGGCTGTGACATGGCTGGAGTCATTGAAGCTGTTGGAGAAGATGTGAAGGACTTTCAGATAGGAGAAGAGGTCTTCGCTGATGTCAATGGCGATTTTCAGGGTTTTGGTGCTTGTAGTGAGTACCTGTGTATCAAAGCAGACCAACTGGTACGCAAACCTGAAAAACTCTCTTTTAAAGAAGCAGCAGCGGTGCCGCTTGCTGGCGTATCAGCTTTGCAAGGATTGCGAAAAGGAGCAATCACAGCAGGAGACAATGTCTTGATTGTGGGTGCTTCAGGAGGAGTAGGGACGTACGCGGTACAATTAGCCAAGGTAATGGGTGCACATGTTACGGCCGTTTGCAGCACCACCAAAGTGGAAATGGTCTGGTTACTCGGAGCTGATGAGGTGATTGATTACAAGAAGCAAGACTTTACCGGGTTGCCAGAAAAATATGATTTCATCTTTGCTGTAAATGGCTCAAGGCCGCTTGCTGACTTTAAAAAAGCCTTAAAACCTCAAGGAAGGTATGTGATGTGTGGCGGTAGCAATCGGCAGATTTTTGAAGTGTTGTTTTTTGGCTGGATGCATTCCCGAAAGAATGGGAAACGCTTTACCCCAGTCATTGCCAAATATGCAAAGGATGACTTGGCATACCTTGCTGATTTAGCCAATCAGGGCAGGATTAAGCCGGTCATTGACCGGGAGTATTCATTGGCGGACACTGCCAAGGCTATGACTTATCTGGAAGAAGGCCACGCGTGGGGTAAGGTGGTGATTCAAGTCTCTTAAGCTGTTTAATAACCAACTTCTTCGACCACTAACTGAGTGACCTCAACCCCAGGGTTAATGAAGAAAGAACATAGGATAACCGCTGAAAATTGAACAAATAGGCCACTGTAAAACCAACTTATTTATATGAATACGGAGTGTAAAGCTACATTAATCATAAGCTCTCTATTCTTTTTATCAACCACAGCCTTCCTGATGGGACTACCTTTAAGTCAGTTATCCTAACGCAAGTAAAATTGGTTTAGAGACAGTTTGTCAATTAGTCAATGACTTAGCTGTGGTCGGTATTGGTGCTTTGTTTTTCTCCATTTGGGCAAAGCAAAAGCTAGCCTTGTATACATGGGCTCAAGAATCATTGCGGGAGCATTATTTCTCGTAAGTCAAGTCCGTATTTTATCAATAGTTTCGTTTTTCAGTGCGACTTTCGCTGACAAGAGTTTGGGATCAATTGTGTCGTTTTTCATGTGTCGTAGTATTTATGTTAATAAAATGGTTTGAGTTCGTTAAAATCCGGGAGATGTGACAGGTAGCTGTTAAAATGACGTTCATCTGGCCGGAGATGTCATTTTTCAGAGGGATATATCACCCAAAACCCCGGAGATGTCATTTTTTTCGGGGAGATATGGCTCTTCAGGTGGGAGGTGTAACTCGTAAGGCCGGATATGTGATTAATTAGCGGGCGGTGCCACTGACAGGCCTTCCGCTGTGATCTGTGACACGGATCTGTGATCTTAAGATAGGGCACTGCGACCTGTGAGTAGGAGATAGGCGCTGCAAGCGATAATGCATGAGTCATTTCGTTAGTATGCTATTTTATACTCCATGACTCAACGAGGTATAAAAGAGCAACACCCAATTTTGGGCATTTGTAGTCTTCAGTAGCGGGTAGGTGCCTATTTACCTACTTGTTGGGTTGATGCACCGATCTGAGTTGGCTGTTTCGAGTTTGCGTTAGATGGTTTATTCCGTTATTTTGGAGGAATGATTTAGAAAGTATCCTTATTTAGTCGTTTATAAAAATGGATAGGGAATCATTACAAATAAAATAACATGACCAAGGTCATGTTACAACTATGTTATGCGCAAATGTGCTAATCGGAAATTTATGAGGTACTTGAACATTATTGCTGTAATTCTGCTGTTGAACTCTTGTAGTAACCCAAACTCCAAAACCACCAACAAAGAAACTCCAATAGATACAGTAACGGTCGAACAGACAATTCCGACCGAACCAACATTGGAACCTGACACGGCATCAGAACAAGAAATCGACGAGGAACCTGTAACATTTGATTCAACTGGAAAGCCTAGTCGCCCCGTTTTCAGGAACCTCCAAGTGGATACTTCTCAACTATTTGGAGTTTGGACACAAGATTTAAGCTATCCAACAGCTGAATTCATGCTCTCGAAAAAATACTATCTTATTGCTGATTACGATGGAAACGGAGCAACCCCATACATCCTTGATAAGGATATTCTAACTGTCTTTTTTGAATACGGTAAATCTGTGGGTCGAATCAACAGAACTGAAAATGACACTTTATCAATTACCTGGGACAATGAAGATCCCGAACAGAGCTACGAAATCACTTACTTCCGATTCGATGATTAGCGCATAACAATCGCTAGCAGTTATGCGCCAAACTGCCTCTTTGCTGGCTTTTGTGCGAACATCACCATGAATCTACCGCTGGGAAATGGTAGTGCTTTCTACTGACTTCTGCTCGCAGGTTTTTTATCTTTCAGACCGCAGCGGTTATCTGATACTTTGGAAGCACCGGCAGATTCATTATTTTTATCGGAACTTGCCAAGTTCGGGGCGCACAAACTGCTAGCTTGGTGTTATCTCTCATATCTGCAACTGCGACATGAATCCATACAAGACAATCTGGCTCAACCCAAAGCAAACCTTTAGTGAATACATTGTGAAGAATAAAAATCAAGCTCTTTTCAGTATTCCTCTAATATTGATGGGAGTGGTCTTTGGATTTGACATTGTAAATGACGTTGGCATATTAATTAATGGAAAAACAGAACCATCAACATTTCTATTTTCCATGTTAATAGGAATTGGTATTGCTTTCTTGATTGGTGGCTTGATTCTTCCTGGACTCGTGAACTTGACAGGAAAAATCTGGAAAGGACAGTCAACAATGAGGCAACTGGTTAACGTCTATTCAATTTCATCAATTCCTTACAGTCTAATTCTTATTTATCAAGTAATCCTTCTATCTACTGGGCAAGAACCTTCAACAGTCTCGCTAAATGCAGGAGTCTTATATATTCTTTGGATTTGGTCATTCGGTCTTTTAATTCTCGGAATTTCAATAGTTCAGAAATTCAGCTACGGATTGGCTCTACTGAATATCTTCATAAGCTACCTGCCAATTCTGATATTGGGGATTCTTAGGGCAACTTAAACGAGAGATAACAGACGCTGATCCGCCATGTGTTAAAGTACTTTCTGACAGTGCGGCTGGACTTGCCCACGAAGCTGCCCATCCTGAAATTTCATCGCTCGAATCAGCTTCTGTGGTTCTGGATTTTGACTTTCTGAGTGATTCGTAGTTGACGTTGCAGACTTTGGGTTGTGCAGCCCGAACGGTTTCACTACTTTACAGGTGTTTTCAAATGATATCGCCACTCTGCATATCTAAACACTAGCTCTTATACCATGGATGATTCTTCAAATATTTGCCTGAGCTGTGGTATGTGTTGTGATGGCACGCTTATCGGTTTTGTACAGCTGGAACAAAAAGAAGTACCCGCTTTAAGGGAACTAATGGCAATCGAAGAAGAACATAATGAGAACATCTTCTTTCAGCCTTGTGAAAATTATTGTAATGGTTGTGCCATTTATACCGAAAGACCAGAAAACTGTAAAAAGTTTAAATGCAACCTTCTGGAAAAATTAGAACAGAAGCAATTAACATTTGATTCGGCAATCCATACCATCGAATTAGCAAAGGAAAAAAGGGCTGCTATTGAGGAGCAAATAACTGCTCTTAACCTTAATTTAAGATCTCAATCTTTTTATTTCAAAATGATTGAATTGAATAAAATCTTACAAACTCCAGACTACAATTCATACCTAACAGCAGAAAACCAAAGCATTAAAAATAGCATTAAGGAGCTCGAAGAGCTTTTAATCGAAAAATTTAACCTCTCTTTTTGTTAGCCGATATGAAAGCAAGTTGGTGAAACAATAAATGAAAACGAGTGTCTCCAGACACGGTATTCTAACTATAATTAAACTATTCGTGTCTGGAGACACTTTCATTCATCCATACTTTCAAGTCACCCATCGGAAGACTTGAAAGAACACCGGTTTCAATAAGTACTTGTCTGGCTGATTCCTGTGTAACTGATCTATGGACCTGTGGGCTGAAGAGACTTTTAGGCCCTAAATAATCTCAGTTCGTAGAATTCATTTCTTTCGAAGCGAGCATTTGTTGTCATAATAGCTTGTTAAGCTATGCAATGTTTGTTAATACTGTCAGATTCGCTAATTTCATTGCAGTTAATTGAGCCTTAAAGGCCGTACAGCCATATCGGCGTTCTAATGACTGACTAAACGGTAAACCACAGAATGAATACAATAAACAGGTTAATGACTAATATCTGCTCCACTAAACTCGCTGAAAGTAGGGATTTCTATATGAAGTTGTTTGACTTTACGATCGGCTATGACAGTGATTGGTTTGTACATTTGGTTTCTAAGGACAAACAACTGGAATTAGGACTTATTGATCAAAATAACGCAATTGTTCCAAAGGAATTTCAAACCACGCCAAATGGGTTTTATATAACTTTTGTTGTTAGCAATGCAGATGAATTGTTCGAAATAGCAAAATCAGAAAACTTTGAAGTGGTAATGAAACCCGAAAATACCTCTTATGGACAGAGAAGACTCTTGTTAAAAGATCCTGATGGCACATTAGTGGATGTTTCATCCCCGATTCCAAACTTTAACTTTTAGGAATTTATAAATCATCGACTGCATTTTGCCTCTCATCGAAACAAATAGGGGGCCTATTCAATGATTTAGTACATTCAATGTACCAAACCTTGATACCCCATGTTACGAAGTACCCTCACCTCACTCGCTTTGTGTTTGTTGGCTATTCAATTAAACGCCCAAAGCCTGACAGAATTAGCAGAAACACTAGAAACCCGTTCCAGAAGTGTCATCAAACAAAGAGCTTATGAGTTTTTACGCACCTGGAATCCCTCAGCAGATTTGGCCAAGCCACTTGAGGTTGAATTAAGTGCCAAAATTTTAAAGAATAAGCAAAAGCGAAAAGATCCAAATAAAGGAACTGAAAAGCTCCGTGCAGATATCTCAGAAGTGGAGCAGGCAGATGGCACCGAACGATCTTTTCTCGCCGAGACCTTTGCTCAGCCGATGCTTTATGAGCTAAAAGAGTGGGGGATAGAACTACCTCCAGCAGACATCTATACGGCTCAGTACGTCATTAAATACACTTTGGGAGTTCCTCGTTTCAATTATGGAGAACTCGATGTAGATAATCATCAACAAATGGAGTCTGAACTCTCCGCACTTATTGCTCAATATCCGGATAACGAAGCCCACAACCAGCAGGTAGATGGACATGCCATCAACGTCTTCAGAGATGAAGCCAATGCGTATTTTGAGATGTTTGTGTCAGCTAATGCCGCCAACCTGGAAAATGACAAAGGCTCAGGACCTATCACTGGTTTGTCCGGAATGTCATGTGGGGACAAGTACAAATACCTGAAGGAGAAGGGGATCATGCACTGAGAAAAACCACAATAAACTAAAACAGGTGTCAGGGTAACCCCAACACCCGAATCGATGAGTTATACAGCAGCTTCATGTGCTTCTGGTGTGTAGAAAAACTGTTCCATCACGATCTTGCCGTTGGATACGTGATAGACACAGATTTCATCCATCTGAATGGGTTCTGATACACCCTTCAATTTGGCTTTCATTTTCATGGTAATAGCGAAGAAGTTCTCTGCAACGATTGGTTCTGAAACCTCCGAAGAGAGTACTTGTTCGAGTACATCGTTCCAGGCTTCACCTTTCTTCATTAGAGCCTCCATACCTGTTACCGTTTCGAATGTGGCGCCTTCAGGTTCCAAACTGTTGATCTTTTCCTGATCGTACAGCTCTTTGTAGACTTGCTCAAATTTTCCTTCTCGGCATAGGGCCACTAGTTCGTTGGCAATAGTTGTCGTGTCTTTCATGTGTGTTTTTGTTTTTTAGCAAAGAAACTCTGCTTAGTGACAACCCTATGTCACTCCACCTAAGAAGTGCTGAAATAAAGTAAAGTATTGTTCACTTCCGCACAGAAAAAATCCCAATATCGGGCAGATAACCTGCCTTTATCCCAACCGTATAGTTTTGTAGGACCTTAATTAAACTCATCTATGAAAAATGTTTACTGGCTGCTATTAGCCTTATGTGCATGTGCAGGCCCGGCAAAGCAAACCACCGAACAACCAACTTCAGCTAATGCAATAAAAGAGTCCAATTACTTGCGTTGGGTAGGAGATTCAGAATTCGATTCCTTACAGGATGATGCGAATTTCAAACTTTGCAGTTCTGAGCAGAATGTCATCCAATACTTTAATGTAGGAGCTGCCATGGAGTATGAAGGAGAGAAGCCAGTATTGGTAAGGCACTTTAAGGAAAACTATCAGCCTGTTGATACGGAACAAAGTGGTTTAATTCGAATTCGCTTTGTGGTTAACTGCAATGGGGAAACGGGGAGGTTTCGATTAACACAATCAAATTTTGATTATAAAGAGATCACCTTCGATCAGCAGATTACTGAACAACTTCTTTCATTGACGAAAGCGCTTAATGGTTGGAAAACCAAGTTCAATGAAGGACAACCAGCCGACTACTACCAATACCTGATATTCAAAATTCAAAAAGGAGACCTAACTGAAATCATGCCATGAAAAAGCTACTTATTGCAATCATCTTGCTCTCTGGAATGCGATCCTTCGCACAGCCCAATTGTCAGGCATATCTCGCTGTAGGCGACTCGCTCAAGTATAAGGCATGTGAAGTAGCTAAAGCGCGCCTATCACACTATCAGTTTAGTAAATATTACCAGCAAGCGCTGGATAAGGCACTTGCAATTGATTCCACCTTTGCATTTGCTTATCGTGCCAAGTCTACGGCTTATCTTAAAAGTGGAGATTTCCTTACCTGGATGCAACTAATGAATAAGGCGGTGCAATACGATACACTTGGACATTTGGAGTATCGGGCATGGTGTCGTTACCAGTTCTTTCGAGACTACCAGGGAGCTATCGACGACATTGAGTTGCTCGATCGTTTAATCGATTATGATATCGGTTATTCTGTTAATGGGGATTACCACTTACACATTGCCAGAGCACTCAGTTACAAAGCACTGGGCAATCGGGAAAAAGCTTTAACGATCATGGAGGAGCAATTTGAAGAGGACTTCCCTGGTCCATATGATTACTTACACCTTGGCGTGCTCTATCTGGAGTTGGGGCAAAATGAGAAAGCCATAAGCGCCTTGAAAGAACAGGAGGCGTACAATGATTTAGCAGAAAACCGGTATTACCTGGGACTTGCCTTGGTGAAATCTGGTGATTTGGAAGGTGCAATACAAAATTTAGCTTTGGCTAAATCGAAGTATCTCGAAGAGTATAAAATGTTTGACCCTTATGTACAAGTAATGGATGAGATCTACCTGGAGGACATTGAGTCAGCATTGGATAATCTGTGAATCCAGATAAGTAAGACTCTCATAGGATCGAAAACGTGAATCTATCTCCCTGTTTTTATTCAGATCCAGATAAATACTGCTTTCTAAATGCCCGTGGTGTACATTGATTGGACTTTTTAAATGCAGAATTGAATCGACTGATGGAATTGAAACCACAATCATAAGCAATCTCCGTAATGCTATCTGTAGTAGCCACTAGTTTACGCTGGGCATGAGCTATGCGTTCTTCGATGATGTACTCACTGAGTGTCCGTCCAAAGGTCTTCCTGAATAAGGCATTGGCATAGTCAGGATGTAAACCGACGGCACCCCCAATATCGTTCATCCTTAAGGGACGCTGGTAATTCTGCGCTATGTAAACAGCGATACGTTCTACGGGATTTATCTCATCAGGATGAATGGAATGTGTTTTTGGTTTTGTTGCTTCATGATTTAGAGCCATACGACTTAGACGTGCACGTATCTCCAGTGCGATCACATCTTTGGCACCAGGTGTGTCAATATCTGCTATCCAGTTTTTCATTAGATAAGCGTCATACGCTGAGGTATGCGCATTTGTTTCCGTAACTATCTCACCTTTTAGTACACTATCGACAAACACATCGGGCAGATTCCATTCCAGAAACTGTGCAAATGGAATCGTACAAACGTAATATGGTAAGCTATTTTCAAAACTGACAATCTGGTGCGGGACTAGCCCCCAAAAAACAATCAATCGATTGGCAGGAATGTGAAATCGCCTGTCTTTAAACAAGTACGTAACACCGCCTTTTGGTACAAAATTGAGTTCAATTTCATTGTGTCGGTCTGGCCTGCGCATGAGCGTAGGAGTCCAAAACTCACAAGTCATTCCATAAGGCCTGAATACCTCACGGGTTTCATCAAATTGGTTACTCATCTCGGAATATGCTATGTTTAGTACGATAAACAGGAGGTTTTAATAAATATACGAGACTATTTTTGCAATTCAATCCTGAAACTCAAAAAACAACCCATGATGTTCACTTCATCTTTACGAAGTATCTCGCTATTGATGCTTTTTGTATTTTCATTACCTGTAACTACTTCCGCTCAAACATCCAATAATAACAGGGTGATCGTCCTCACTGACATTGAAGCGGATCCAGATGATACCCAGTCACTGGTCCGATTGCTGCTGTATGCCAATGAACTTGATATCAAAGGGATTGTGGCGACCACATCCTGTTGGTTGCAAAATGAGATTCATCCGGAATCCATAGAGCGTGTGATCAACGCTTATGAGGCAGTCCAGCCGAACCTGCTTTTACATGACCCAAACTATCCCGATGCTGAGATACTTTATTCGCTAATCACGAAAGGTGCGCCTGTATACGGGATGAAAGGGGTTGGAGTGGATCAGGACACAGATGGATCACGCATGATCATCGATGAGCTGGCCAAAGCAGATGATCGCCCATTATGGATTTCAGTCTGGGGTGGAGCCAACACATTGGCACAAGCCTTATATCACATCAAAGAAACCCGCTCACCACAAGAGGTCAAACGCATGGTCAGTAAACTGCGCGTTTATACGATTTCAGATCAGGATGATAGTGGGATTTGGATAAGAAATAACTTTCCCGAATTGTTCTACATCGTGAGTCCGGGAGATGACTATGGCAGTGCTACCTGGACAGGAATAAACATGCAGGTAAACGGTATCGATAATAGCACAATTAGCAATAGTTGGTTAGCGACGAATATCCAACAAGATCATGGACCTCTGGGTGTGGTATATCCTGATGTAGCCTGGGGAATGGAAGGAGATACACCTGCTTTTTTAGGATTATTGCCGAATGGTCTGAATGATTCAGAGCATCCCGAATGGGGCGGATGGGGCGGACGATATGAGTTATACCAGCCGGAGTTTAATGACAAGGATGGTAGTTCGATCGTAGAACCTGCTCCTGAAACAAGACCTATTTGGACCAATGCCGTGGACGAGTACAGGCCATATGTACCGAATCAGTATGGTCGAACAGTAAAAAAGAGTGATCAAACACAAAAAAACGATAAAGCTACCCTGTACCGATGGCGAGATGATTTTCAAAATGACTTTGCAGCCCGTATGGACTGGTGCAGTCAGAAGTACAAAGACGCAAATCATGCACCCGTGGCGGTATTGTCACACAGTGACCAGTTGACAGTAACTTCTGGCCAATGGGTCAATCTCGATGCAATGGAGTCCTACGATCCTGATGGCGATAGCTTTAGTTTTCTTTGGTTTCAGTATCCTGAGGCTGGAAGTTTAGAAAGTGAATTGAGTTTAGGTGCCGAGAATGTTCACAAAGTGGGTTTTAGAGCTCCAAAAGTGGATGAAACGAAAACTGCCCATGTGATTCTTAGAATAACTGACCGTGGAGTGCCTGCTATGACGAGTTACCGGCGTGTGATTGTTACAATCAAACCATCATAAACACAAGTAAATTGAGTTCATAAGTCAAGAGTCATTCAAGCGTATCAAACTTCAGTGAAGAAGCTATCCCGTAACGATTCTGTACGCCTATACAAATGACTATCGCCTAGAAATTCCTTCGGTTTTATGAGTGTTAGCTTGCGTTGAACTGATTCAAGTCATTATTTATTTCAAAGAACTCACCTACTTTAGCTTGAAAACTTAAAGATGGCTTCAAGAATACCTAAAGACAGCTATGAACAAGCGCTAAAAAGGCTGCAGATAGAGTTAGTATATCTTCAGGAGTGGGTCCGAAGCAATGGGCTTAAAGTAGTAGTGGTATTCGAAGGCAGAGATGCTTCGGGTAAAGGAGGGGCAATTAAGCGTATCACAGAACCTCTGAATCCGAGAGTTTGTAGGATAGTGGCTCTTGGTGTACCTACGGAGAAGGAACGGTCACAATGGTATTTTCAACGATATATTCCACATTTACCGGCAGCTGGAGAAATGGTTTTATTTGATCGAAGCTGGTACAATAGAGCAGGAGTAGAGAAGGTAATGGGCTTTTGTAGTCAACAGGAATACGAAGAATTTCTGCGGTCATGTCCATTATTCGAGGAAATGCTTATCAAATCGGGCATTATTCTGATTAAATACTGGTTTTCTGTTAGTGACGAAGTACAGGAAAAGCGATTCAAAGAACGCATCAAAAGGCCAGAAAAGCGATGGAAATTTAGCCCTATGGACTTAAAATCACGTGAGCAGTGGTTGGAATACAGTAAAGCAAAGGACATGATGTTTGAGCATACCAGTACTGAAATCAGTCCCTGGTTTGTTGTCAATGGAGATGATAAGAAGGTAGCACGACTGAGTTGCATACAACACCTGTTGAGTAAAATAAACTATCAACCCTTCGATTTGGCGCCTATTGACTTACCTGAAGTTCCAGATCAAAAAGGTTATACTCGACCACCATTTGAAGAACAGAACTTCATACCTGAATACGCTAGCAAATAGTGACTTTTACGGGAGTGAGGTTTCAGTGATCTTTTCACTGCATTACTGACCGTATTTCAATGAGTTCTTCTAACTGATTTAGCAGGGTCACATTTGTTGATCTACTTCTTAGCCAAATAAGTTTTGTTAAATAGTCCGTTTGAATCGATCCTGAAACGACTTGACTACATCACGAAAATAGACCTTGTTCTCCTCTGTGATATCTGCTCTTCTTGGAAAGTCAAAATCTAAGGGATCTCTTTGCTTTCCATTGTACCATACGCGTAAGCACAGGTGCGGACCAGAAGACCAGCCGGTACTTCCCACATAACCAATCACCTGACCTTGTTTAACCGAATCTCCCTGATGTATGGCAGAATCGATTCTGGTCATGTGGAGGTATTGTGTAGAAAGCTTTGTCGAATGTTGGATTTTCACATTATTACCATTGGCCCTTCCATACCGTGCCCGAGTGATTACGCCATCTTTCAACGCTGCGATAGGTGTGCCCAGGTCCGCTTCAAAATCCATACCGTAGTGGGCTTTATAGGATCTTCTGGTTGGGTGGAAACGCTTTTGGGCATATAGAGATGTGATCTGATCAAAAACCAGCGGTGCATAACTCATGTTTTGACCTTCAGCATTGAAATACTCCCAGCCGTTTCCATTATCGAACCCATAGGCTTTATAAGCTACGCCATCATGGATGAATTGAATAGCCAAAATATTTCGACAGTCAAGCATTTTGCCATCGGCCCATTCTTCTTCGTAAACTACATTGAAGTAATCCCCTTTGAGCAAGTGTCTAAAATCAATCTGCCAGGCGAAAACACTGAGTATTTTATCAGCCAGATTTTCGGGAGCTTCATGGTCAAGTACAGTTTTGGCCAGGGATGAATGAATAGGCGTCTGAAGCGTTTTAACCACAATATCAATTTGCTTGTCTTCAATTGCTACCTCGTTTATGGTAAAGTCGACCACTAGCTGCTTCCGGCTTTCCAGATCATAAGTTAGCATTTCAGGCTGTTCTGTGTCTTTTGTATACCGAACTCGGTATTCATTTCCAACCTGAAACTGATTCAGATCTATTTGCTTCCCAATCTGATAAGCCAGTGAATTCGCATTCTCAGCTGGGATATCCAAACTCAACAGGATCTTGTGGAAGGAATCTCCATATTTAATCTGATATCTCCTTACAGAAGGTGAGGCTTGACTTGTGGTGTATGTTGGTACAATAACCGCCTCAGGAATGGTTGGCTTCTCTGGCCACAACCCATTTCCTGGAGCTAAAGTTACTTCCGCTTCAATCTGAGGTGCAGCAATAGCAGGTTCTGAAACCTGGTCATATGCAGACCAAATTACGATTGTAAGAATTAAGGTGGTAATTCCGGCTAAAAGCGTTTTCACTTAAAAGTGATGAGTTAGTTCTTGAGAGTTTTTAATCCAACGTCAAACTTAGTGTAAATTCTAAAAGACACCAACCCGTAACAACCATCATTAAACGATACCGTAAAAACGCACTTAATGGTGCTGTTTGGAATTATCTCATTTAATAGTAACTATATCCATTGTTTCCCAGTTGATGTACTAAACGAATTAAATCACCCTAAACAAATTATCACATGGCTCACAAATTAACCGTAACGGAAGTTCTGTCTTTAACTCATGATGTAAAACGAATTCGAACTAAAAAGCCGAAAGACTATACTTTTTCACCTGGTCAGGCTACTGAAGTGGCGTTAAATAAAAAAGGATTAACAGAAGAGAAACGGCCGTTTACATTCACGTCATTACCCTCAGATGATTATTTAGAATTTGTGATCAAGTCCTATTTTGATCATGATGGTGTCACCAAAGCCATCGATGAAATCAAAGAAGGAGATGAGTTGATTGTTGATGATGCCTGGGGTGCTATTGAATACAAAGGCACTGGGGTTTTCATCGCTGGCGGAGCCGGCATCACCCCATTTATTAGCATTTTCAGGAATTTAGAAAAGCAGAAAGAAGTAGATGGGAATAAGTTGTTCTTTTCCAACCGCACGGGAAAAGATGTGATTATGGAGCCTTATTGGGAAGAACTGCTTGGAGATGATTTTACCTCCACTATTACCCACGAGAAAATCGAAGGCCATGAAAACGGAATGATCAATATGGAATTTCTTAAAAAGCACGTAGCAGATTATTCTCAGCATTTTTATGTCTGTGGCCCTGATCAAATGGTAAAAGACATCTCTGCCTCATTAAAGCAACTAGGAGCAAACCCTGATGGGATCGTTTTTGAAAAATAGCGATCACTAATAAATTGATTAGTTTCGGGTTCGATGAAAAAGTTTCTGGAGATTATCGGACCCGGGTTATTGGTGGCGGCCACCGGAGTTGGTGCTGGCGACCTAGCCACTTCCGCACTCGCTGGTTCTAACATTGGTATAGCAGCAGTTTCTGCTGTTGTAGTCGGAGGACTTATTAAGTTCATCCTTAATGAAGGACTTGCTCGGTGGCAATACCACTCAGGGCAGACCATTTTAGAGTCTTCCATGTCACTGTTTGGAGCAGCTGCCCGTTGGTTTTTTCTTTTCTATCTGATCATTTGGACGTTCACTGTGGCTGTTGCATTGATGAGTGCTACAGGAGCAGCCTTTTACGCTATTCTGCCAATCTTCGACCCTGGTATTGGGAAAATAGGCTATGGCGTATTTTTTAGTTTAGTCGGTTATGGCTTTGTTCGTATCGGTGGTTTCGCGTTCTTCCAAAAAATGATGACCGGTGCAGTGGTCATTATGCTGATTGCTGTATTCTACTCAGTGCTTGTCATTCCAATAGATCGTTCATTCGCTATATCCAGCTGGATTCCTACTTCAGCTGGGCTTTCGTGGTATCTGGCGGTAATGGGTGGAGTAGGAGGAACAGTTACTATTCTCTGCTATGGTTACTGGATCAAAGCTGCTGGGAGGACTGCTCGGCACCAAGGTCAAACGCAAATTGATCTTGGCGTTTCATATTTCATTACGGTACTTCTGGGAGTGGCCATGGTCCTCATCGGTACCAATGTTCAGGTGACAGGTGGAGGTGCTGGCCTATTGGTCAGTTTATCGTCAGTTTTGGATCAACAGGCGGGTCCATTGGCTGGATGGACATTCCGAGTCGGAGCATTTGCTGCTATATTCAGTAGTCTTCTGGGTGTGTGGCAAAGTGTCCCTTTTCTTTTTCTGGATGTTATGAAGCCACTTGGATTTAAAAATGGTAAGGATAGTATATACAATAAGATACTGTTGGTAATTGCTGTTATTCCCATGGTTGGATTACCAATCGGATTTGCAAGCATGCAAAAGGCCTATGCCGTTTGTGGAGCAGCGTTCGTGCCGATATTGGCGAGCACCTTGTTAGTTCTTCATTATCAAAAAAATAGCTTCAGACTTTCAATCACGACCATTATACTTCTAGCAGCGATCCTTTTACTATTTGTTGGGTTGTTTCTACAGTTGATGATTCCCTTCTTTTGACTCTTAAAATCCATCATCAGATTTAAACCGCAACTTATCTGCCAGATCGTCTTAGATTTGATATATGAATCTTTCCAAAGCCTTTCCACAAAATAGCTCATTGAAGAATCTGAAGGTTTTTCAGAAAGACCCGTTGAGCTACATGAATAAAGCCGTGACAGAAAGCGGATCTCCAGTGGATTTACATTTGCCAATGGGCGATTTTGTCCTACTCAACGATCCAGAACAGTTTGCTCAGGTGTTTTCGAAAGAACGCACTCACTATGCTAAAAGTCGTGGTTACAAAGAAATCGCTCTCGTACTTGGTAATGGGCTATTAACTTCAGAAGGAGACGAATGGCATGAGCAACGAAAGGCGCTACAACCATCCTTTCATAAGAATGAGCTAAGAAAGCTATTACCAGCCCTTTGGGAGACAGGATTTACTTACACTCAAAACCTTGTAAATGGACAGTCACTTAGACTAGACACTGAAATGAGCCGTCTTACCATGACCATTTTGCTCAACTCATTGATCAAATATCAGGATGATGAAATGGTGAGCAAAATGAGCGAGCACATCACCTTTGGTCAGGATTTCATTGTCAATCGTATTCGTAGCCCTTTTAAATGGCCTGTTTGGGTTCCTACAAAAACGCATAGGAGTTATCATAGAATGATGACTGATGCCAACCAACTGATCCAGAAGTGTGTGGAAGACCGTAAATTGTTAAATAAACCAGTAGGTGATCTCTTGGATGTGCTGATGGACCATTATCATCCAGATAAGGAGTTTGTTGAAATAAGAAATCAATTGTTAACTTTTCTGGTAGCCGGACATGAAACTTCAGCAATAGCTATGACCTGGACACTGCATGTATTGGCACATCATCCAGCTATTCAAGAAAAGTTGTATCAAGAGGTAAAGGGTCTAAAAAGTCTGGAAGACCTGGATTTGATGAATTACAGCAACTTAACCTACACGCAAAAGGTCATCAAGGAAAGTTTGCGTTTCTATCCACCAATTTGGAATATTGTTCGATTAGTAAAAGAATCCGATAATATCGGAGGAGTGAATATACCAGCAGGAAAGCAAGTGATGCTCAATATCTATCTGATGCATCATAATCCGGCTTATTGGCCTAACCCCGACACCTTTGACCCAGAAAGGTTCACAGATTATAGTCAGCTTAAACATAAGCTGCAATACTTACCTTTTGGTGGTGGAGGGCGATTCTGTATCGGCAACAATTTCGCTTTGTATGAGCTTATGATTCTGACCGTTCAGTTCGTTCGGAAGTTTAAAATACTTCCAAAAAGAACTGAAAAGGTTGATTTCAACCCATTGCTGACCTTAAGGCCGAAAGATGCTGTGGAAGTACAATTAATTGAGCGAAACTAGTCTATGATAGTATCGGTAACCTGTTCGGTAATCATTCAGAATGGTCATTTACTCATAGCTCAACGCAAGGCGGACGACACCCACTCCCTTAAATGGGAACTCCCTGGAGGCAAAGTAGAAGCAGGAGAGACAAATCAGGAATGCCTAATAAGGGAATTGAAAGAGGAATTGGATATCACTGTTAGAATAGGGAGCAGGTTACCCGAAAATGTGCACCGATATGGTCATAAAGAAATTCGGTTGATACCTTTTTTCTGTGAGATTGTAAAAGGAAAGCCAAAGCCACTGGTTCATGAGAAAATAGAATGGGTTCCAATTGCAGAGGCCCTATCCGTAGACTGGGCAGAAGCCGATATTCCGATTATCAATTGGCTATTGGATACAATGTGAATTTGGGTGTGGTGTTAACATGAGGATGTAATTCCATATTTTATCAAACATTGGGCCGGGTGAATGCTGTTGCTATACTAGACAAAAGAATAAAACCAATGGAAAAAGAAGAGATAAGACAACACTTAAATCAAATACTCTCCAATATAGCTTCAGTTCAAGCCTCTGTTAAAAACCAATCGTTTGAGGATTTTCGATCCAATGAACAGGTGAAAGAGAGTGCCTGTAGTTATTTGCAGGAAATTGGACAAGCAGCTCATGAGCTTAACAACCAGACCAACGAAATTATGGATGAAAGCTTGGCATTAGGGCAACTTTCCAACCTGAGGAATGCGCGTTACAATCAAGAAGCTGAAATGGCTATTCAAAATATCTGGACACTGATCACCACTGATCTACCAGAACTCGGAGAGGAGATAGAACAATCTGAACTCTATAGCATGCATTAAGAATTGCAAAAAGCGATTGCCCAGCAATCGCTTTTTTAGTTCAGTGACATAGGGTTGTCGCTGAGATACTATATTCTTGCTTGATGGAAATGGAAAAAAGCATTCATGTAAAGCAGATCATTGAGAAGTATCCAGTAGAGGCTCAGGAAAAGCTAAATGAATTAAGAACATTGATTATTCGATCAGCCAGTGATGAAGGGGTATCAAAGCTTTTGGAAACAACCAAGTGGGGAGAGCCTAGTTATGTGGCCAAAGGAGGAAGTACGATTCGTATGGATTGGAAATCAAAAACGCCAGATAAATGCTATCTATACTTTATTTGCTCAACACAATTGGTCAGCACCTTTCGCTTTATTTTTGGTGAAGAACTGGAGTTTGAAGGTGATCGGGCAATCATCCTGGACTTAAATGAGCCATTACCTGAAAAAGAGTTGACTAAATGCATTAAGGTAGCTTTGACTTATCAAAAAGTAAAGAAGCAGCATTTGCTGGGTATGTGATTGTCGTTTTCATAACTCTGCATTAATGAACTTACAATTCATGATATAGAGATTAATAAATTGGTGCGTTCATTATTTATCTTAGTCCTGTAATGAAACAAGATCTACACAAGTATACGGATGAGGAACTAGTTGATTTTGTGTTAACCAAAGATCAAAGAGCTTTTGAAGAGGTATTTAACCGCTATCATAAAAAAGTAGTGGATAAGTGCTATGGTTTTTTAAAGAACAAACGAGAGTCCTTAGAATTCGCAGAAGACATAATGTCGAAGGTTTATGAACGACTTACGTCTTTTCAGAAGAAATCGACTTTTTCAACCTGGCTTTATTCAATTACTTACAATCATTGCATTGACCATCTGCGTAAAAAAAAGCAGTTGCATTATCCTAACTGGGACCGAGAACAGGAGTTTCCAGAGATTCCAGATGAGGAGACCATTATGGAAGACCTTAACTATGAACGGCTGGAAGCTGTTTTGGACATGGTTCACCCGGAAGAAAAAGCGATACTATGGATGAAATACATGGATGACTTATCGTTGAAACAAACCAGCCAAACGTTACAGATTTCAGAAACAGCGACCAAAATGCGGTTAAAAAGGGCTCGCACCCGGGTCCTTAATCTTTACCAAAAGCACTACATTTCAAACGAGTGAAGTGACTTTTTAGCAACTATGCGTCACAAGCAATATGGAAAATCAACAACATTCTTTTATCAATAACCTGCTGAAGGGTGACAGAACCCAGCCACCAAATCATTGTCTGGATGTTTTCAATGAACGTTTTCCTAATGCCTCAGCCTTAGAATGGAATGCCCTGGATGATCAGTATGAGGTGATATTTTATCAAAATGAACTGGAGCACATGGCAACATTTACTTCCGATGGACAGCTTGTGGATTATCGGATGAAGCTACAAGAAGACCTACTGCCGGCTATGATCAAAACCTTGGTTCATGAGAAAGGTGAGCTAATGAACGCTGTATTGATTAATCGCGGTAATGCGCTCAACTACGAGATCATTTTTCGTGATGACCAGCTTGTCAGGTACCAGCTTGAATTGGATCAATTAGGACAAATCTTAGTAGAAAAAGAACTCTAAAACTCCCAATTAAACTGAGAGACCAATGCAGACTTCAAGTGTTCGTTTGCGGCGATGGCGACTATAATGGATATGGCTAACCCAATAATGGCTCGTGTCAGGTCATTTCGAATCAAGGTCCATGTTCTATAAAGGGATCGCGTTTCTCGTGCTTTGATACCTAGTTCTCTTCCTCCTAGTAAGCCAATAAACACCCAGGTAGTACTCATCGGTACGGTATTCACCCAGGTAAAAAGAACTAGAATAAGAACATACACCATATCAATTATGGTAGCTGACTGGATACTCCTGATGTCCGTTTTTTCATTGACTACTTCCTGAATTTTATCGCCTTTAAGTTTAAAGATCAGACCCAATCCCAGGAAAATGGTCAAAGCGAAGAAAATGAATTGGACCACATCCAACTTTCTGGGTAAAAATACAGCAATGTTAGCGGCATCCTGAATAATCCAAAGCGACCATAAAAAGCCAGTGGTTATCCACTGGATGATTGTCCAGGTAGATTGATGTTTTCCATGAACCTTAGGCTTAAGAAAACGGTCTGCCAAAATCCAAATAAGAAAAGCGACAGAAAATGCAATGACATAACCAATGACACTTTTTTGAAGTACCGCCACAATAGCTCCCGAATTGGTGGTGAATGAACTCAAGAGTAAAAATGTAGTAGATACAGGCATTTTCATTCTTGTAAGGATCAGCAGAAAAATTGGCGCAGCAATTTGTAAAAAATGAAACGATTGAGGGGCTTGAGCAAACCCCTTGGAGGCTAAGCGCTGATAAGATACGTCGCCCTCATACATCACCCAACTAATACTCACCACTACCACAAAAGTGAGACCAATGAAAATCCATAAAATCCACCACTTCTTATCCGAACTGGCAGCAATGAATGTGCCTAGCGTCTGGATGCTGTCATTGGCCACCGAGGAGTAAGCCGCGAGTCCAAAGCCCACCCACATGGCTAGCGAAGGGTATGGATAGCTAAATCCTGCCAAAAGGAATGCAAAAAGTATCAATGTGAGAAAACGCTTTTCTTTTTTGAATAACAAATTAATCAATACATACCTACGCTTTCCAATGAGCCTTTTTTTGATTTGTTGATTCATTTCAGGGTATTCAGTTTTAGTTGACAAAATATAATTTGTCTACTGTCTATTCGATCGACCAACATCACGAAAATTTTATTAAAAGTAAGTGACTATTTTATCGGTCGTACGTCTAAACATTCAGTCGTGCTACTAATGTTGGTGCGAATTAATCAAAATGAAAATAGACGTTTTTACAACAGTGATGGCTGCAGTTTTTATACTGGCCATCTTCGGACCACTAATTTATCTGGAATATAGAAGGAGAAATCGGATCAGACAAATGCGAATGGCATATCTCAACTATATTACTACACTAGGATTACAACCCGGCCATTTTGAGACATGGTCAAACAAAACATTGGCCACAGATAAGAACCGTAAGGTTTTGATCTTCATGGACGGATTTACTGATCGTCTCAAATGGAAATCGTTGACTCTTTCTCAGGCAGCAGGTTGTCGTGTATTGACCACAAAGTCCCAGGTACTGCTGGTTATGGACATGAAGTCAAGTGCCCACTCCATGCCTGAATCCATTAAACTATTTGACGATGATATGGATGACCCATTGGAGTTGGGATTTCACAAGGTTTTGGCTAATAGGTGGGCAGATCGTATCAATAGAGCCATCAAGAGGATTAACAAAAACCCAAGGAAAGCAGCATAAAATAATTTCAATAGTACCTGTGACTTTTTAGATAGTCCTTCGTCTCAATAATGAAATCGACATCTAACGTGACAGGTAAATTAACCAAATCGTTGAGTGATTTTAAAAAGATGAAAAATAATAGATTTTTAGTTAGTGCCACAATACTAGGTATCACTGCACTGACATTTACAAGTTGTACCAAAGCTCCACAAGAGAAAATTGACCTTGCTAATCAGGCAGTTCAAAATGCTGCGACCTTAGAGGCAGAAGTATATGCTACTTATAACTTCGTAGCACTTCAGGATTCCTTAAAAGGTGCTTTGGAAGCAGTAGAAGCTGAGAATGGTAGCTTTATCAAAGACTATTCAGTAGCAGTTGAAAAACTTGATCAGGTGATCATTTTAGCAAATGATGTCAAAGTAGAAGCTGAAATTGGTAAACAAGCTTATTCAGCTGAAATTGCAGCCAATATTCAGACAATTCAGACACTTTTGGCTGAGAACAAACAGTTGATTGAAGAAGCCCCTAAAGGAAAAGAAGGTGCTACCGCATTGATGGCCATCAAAGGTGAGTTGGAAGCGATTGAAGTAGCGGTTGCGGAGTTGAACAATCTTGTAGCCAGTGGCGACTTGATCTCTTCATCTCAAAAAGCAAAAGTCTCTAAAGAAAAGGCTACTTTGATTAACTCAGAATTGAAAGAAGTAATTGCCAAATACAAAGGCACTACTAGACGAGTTTAATCCCTGGTTTCGTTGTATAGGTTAATGAAAACCCCTGATGGCTCAGCCTGATGGGGTTTTTTCAATCATGATTCAAGTGACAAATAACTTACCGTATTTTCTTCTGATTATCATGTTGTCAGTTTTAGTGATACTCGGTTACAATCATTTTTCACAATTAACTGTACAATCTCCTGATCAAGCGCTAGCCACAGCCAGGTCAGCCATATCAATGGCTAAAATTGAAAAGGCAAAAGAGTATGCGTCCAATTCATTGACCAGGTCGATGAATTATTACGATTCAGCAATGATTTCATGGGAAACAGAAAATAAAAAAATTATGGTATCGCGCGATTATTCACTCTCCAATTATTATGCAGATCAGGCCACTTATTGGGCACTGCACTCCCAACAAGCATCGCAGGTTAACCAACGCAGATCTAAAGAACTAGTCAGTCAGGAAATTAAACTACTGAAAAAGCAAATGAATCAAATAGAGCTTTTACGCCAAAACTTGCCAATAAATATAAAAGAGTCAAAGGCATTGGCTAAAGCCAAAATTCTCTTTGAGGAAGCAACACTGCAACACAGTGTAACACTTGTTAATCAAAACATAGATGAAGTAAAGAAAATTCTAGCCAGTTTGGAGCAAAGTTCAAAACATAAACTTGAACAATACTTTATGGATTATCATCAATGGTGTGACCTGCATGAACAGGCCGTAAAACAATCAATTAGTCAAAAGACACCTTTAATTGTAGTAGATAAACTAGCACAATCATGCTTCACGTATCATTCTGGACGCTTGATTAATTCTTATCCAATTGAGATGGGAGCTAACTGGCTTGGAGATAAGCAACATGCAGGAGATAAGATGACACCTGAAGGGATGTATCTTGTGACGAAAAAGAAAGAAGGTAGTGAAACAAAATACCATAAGGCGCTTTTAATTAACTACCCAAATGAGGTCGATAAGGAACGGTATAGGAAGTATGTAGCTACCGGAGCTATCTCCTCATCTACTGGAATTGGTGGTTTGATTGAAATTCATGGACATGGGGGCAAAGGGTCTAATTGGACTGATGGATGCATTGCGCTCAGCAATATTCAGATGGATGAGCTTTACCAACAATGTAAAGTTGGTACACCTGTCCTAATCGTGGGGTCTTTGAGGCCTTTAAACCAGGTGATGCCATGAGGGAGTTGAAAATACGTCAGGGTGTGGGTACCTATTGGCTGTTACTGTTCATTGTCTGTTTACCATTGTTGCCTTTGACCCTGCAAACAATACGCATCTTTGCATACAGCAAGGGTTCTGGTGAGATACCAGAAAACATGAAAGAAGTGGAGTCAAATCTCCAGAAAGAACTAGCAGTTGTGAATGAGTTATTATCAAAAAAAACTCCGAAAGGAAACTACCTGATTATTAACAGTACGGCCAATGAGTTTACACTAAAAAAAGGTCAGGAAGTAATCAAAAGAGATAAATGCTCGACTGGTAGTTTTGTGAAACTCAAAAATGGAGCGAATCAACAATGGATGTTTAAGACTCCGCAGGGTGAGTATCGGATTTTAGCGAAGACCACATCTCCGGTTTGGAAAAAGCCTGATTGGGCATTTGTAGAAGCAGGCTTGCCAGTGCCTAGTGCCAATCATCCGAGTCGGTTTGAATATGGTGTATTGGGAGATTATTCCTTAAGCATAGGCAATGGCTATCTCATCCATGGCACGCTCTATCAACGATTTTTGGGATTACCTGTCACACACGGCTGTGTTCGCCTAAATGATGAGAACCTGAAAATGGTGTATAAGTCACTTCCGCTGGGAGCCAAAGTTTATATATTCTGAAACTATGAAAATTACACTTATTGTTTTTAGTCTGATTATCCTTTTCTTTTCGGTGGTCTTGGTGTCAGGACCAGATCGTTACCTGTCTTCTTTGGGCGATGATCAGGCTGCTACGAATGACGTTAGCATTAATCATGAGCATTTGGACTCTGTTGTCCACGTATTGTCATATAAGGAGGCACTAGTTCAGCTATCTACTGAGGATTCTATTCAATTGGTATTGGATCTTGTCGATAGCAACGCTTATCTGTTCATTCATGGCGTATCGGTCTTTAAGACCTCAGTGAGTACAAGTGAAGTTGATAAATTGTTGAAAAAGCTTCCCAACTCAATGCACCGATCCATCTTCAAAAATCCTCTAATCATAAAAAAAGTGTTTGCAACAGTGGTCAAAGAGCCTATTATAGAGCGTGAAGCACCAAAAAATCCTGAGGAAGCTCTGGCAGTTGCTTACATTCCTGATACCTTGAAAGAGGAGTCTGTCTTTGTTTATATGAGACTCGCCAATGGAATAAAAATAAGCTTAGAACAAACCGAACGCTCATCCCTTACAGATTGGTTTGATTACTGGAGATTTCAAACAGTCGTTCAGGTTAACAGGTGGTCCGAACTACTAGAAAACAGGTCATATAAATACCAGCCTGAAATCAGAGTCCAATTACCTAAAAACGATCTAATGGCGGTTTACAGAGCATTGCCAAATAATCCTAAAGTGGTCGTTTATTTTTAGAAAGCAAGAGTGCTATTATTAAGCCGTCTATTAAGTTCCTTTTAGGATTTTTAAATCCGGAAACTTACTAGACGGCTTTTTTTTGACTAACCCTACTTTCCTTTTGTTGTCTTGGATTTGAGTACTCTGCTAAATAAAAGTAACGTAACCATAAGTACCAGTAGCTGTGTACACAGCATCCAGATGAGCGCCTCAGTATTCATTTTTAGGTAATTTAGATGCTTTATAAACCAACCAGGAAATCATTAAGAACAAGCCCAGCAGCAAAAACCGTGATAAATTGCTATAAAGCAATTGCTTACTTATCCACTGAATCTCTTGAGGCTCAGTGGCCAAAAGGAGTTGTTCTTGAAGTGCTGATTGGAACAGTTTGCTAATAATTGACGAATGATCGAGTGCCCATCCGCCTCCATTTAGAAAGGAATTGATCGCTGCAATCCAGTTGTTGTCAACGGGAGTGATCAAGGCTCCTATAAACACCACCAACAAGAGGGATGGAGTCACATACTTGATGATTAGTTTATACCCAGAGGGTATTCTTAATTCAGCTCCCTTATTAATCTCGCTCCATCCTTTATCCATGCCCCATACCCAGGCAAAGAGAATCACTTCTGCGAGCGCAAAGACAACAAGAGAGACGGTGCCAGCCCAATAATCGAACTCATCAAAAACACCGTAGCGATAAAATAAGACACATGGTAGACCCAATAATAAAGTCAGTAGGGCAAAAGATAATGCCCCTTTGGACTGACTCCATTGGAATTCGTCTTGCATAAAGCTTACCCAGGGAGTACCCATGGCTAGTGAAGAGGTAATGCCTGCAAAAAACAATAACCCAAACCACAGGACACCAGCAGCACTGCCTAAAACGACTCCCCATTGATGAAATAAAAAAGGCATTGTTTGAAATGCCACGCCGAAGCTGATGTTTTCTTTTACCCAATCCATTCCTAAATAGCCAGCAGCGAGAGGTACGACAATTAAGCTACCCAATATTATTTCGATAAATTCGTTGGTAAAACCAGCGGTGGAAGCATTTAACGCAATATCTTCCCTGGACTTGAGGTAAGAAGCATAACAATGTATGGTTCCCATTCCAACAGATAAAGTGAAGAAAATCTGGCCTGCCGCTGCCAGCCATATCTTTGGTCTCCATAGTGTGTCATATTCAGGAGTCCAAAGGAAGTTCAGACCATCCCATGCGTTACCTTCAGGGAATGAAGTAGAAGCAGCACCTGTGCCAATTGATACAGATTTGGTAGCCAGCACTATTCCAAATACGATAAGCAAAGGCATTCCAATTTTGGCAACCATTTCTACTCCTCTTAAACCTTTGCTTAGAATGAAGCCATTTAACGCCAGACAAATCACGAAAAGAACGATCGCCTCTCCGGGAATACCAAAGAAATTTGTGTTAAACTCAAGGTACTGATTAAAAAATGCAACAACTCCTTTCTGATCAAGATGTATAAAAGTACCTCTCAATGAATGAATGGCATAAGATAAGGTCCATGATTCAATGTAACAGTAATAGGCCGCTACTGCGATATTCGTAAAAATCCCGAAAACCCCCATGTAAGCCCAGAAGCGCCTCTTGCCGATAGACTGTAAAATAAAAGGAGAAGCATGAGCACCATACTGTCCACCAAATCGACCCATGGACCACTCTACCCATAAAAGAGGTAGACCCATCAAAAGAAAACATGTCAAGTAGGGAATAATAAAAACGCCACCACCATTTTGTACTGCTTGGACAGGGAACCTAAGAAAGTTACCCAGACCTACTGAATTGCCTGCCATGGCCAGAATCAAACCGATTCTTGAACCCCATACCTGATCATTAGACCTCATTGTGAGCCGTTAAACGAAATTTTGAGCTCATGGATACTACTTATTACAAAGTTTTTATAGCAGCTACATTTATGGCGATCGTAGCCTTATTCACAATGCTCAGTTTTTACTCTTTGATCTCGATTACCGATCTTCCCGTCGTTTCTTACGCTTTTTCTTACGTCGTTTCTTTTTGAGCTCCTTGTCTGATAACAGTACTTTTCTCAGGGATATCCCGACCTGACCTTGATACCAATTTTCTCGACCAACAAGGTTTAGATTCGGTTTGTAATCTACCGAGAAAGTTAATCCCAAAATAGTTAGTTCTGCACCTGCAATCAGATCAGCACCTAATGTTGAGTTGCCATAAGTGGTGATAACTTCTTTGTCAGCAGTGTTTTTGTATGAAGACTCTTCTATCCCAAAAGACATTCCAGCTCCAGTATAGAGGTTGATTCGCTTCCCCAGTACGGGATGGTGGTGTTTGATCAATCCATGTGCCAGGGTGTTGCGAGAGAGATCGCTTTGAAAGATTCCTTCAAAGGAGACATGCTTGAACAGTCTCTGTTCGAAAGACATCCCTATGGTTCGATAAGGTCCGTTGCCTAGCCTTAATCCCAATGTATTGCCATATTTCTGTGCATTTACCAATACACTCAAGCACACAAAGAACACGAACATTATTAATTGCTTTATTCTTATCATCACGTGGAGTGTAACGTCGAATAATTCAGGAGATTGCTCTCTTATTCTACAAATGTTGAACTAATTAGATTTACTTTCGTATATTGCTTTTACAAATGTTGAAGTAATGAAACAAATAGGAAATCTTGAAGAGACTGTATTACTACTAATCATGATCATGTCAGAAGAGGCATATGGCTTTTCAGTGAGCCAGGCCTACAAAGATCATACGGGCAAGTCGATCTCCATATCGGCGATACATACAGTATTGTCCAGATTAGAGGACAAGGGACTAATCCAGTCTGAAATGAAAGGATCTACTGAGGAGCGGGGAGGTAGACGAAAGCGAATATTTGTGATGACATCTGCTGGAAAAGAGGTTATTGCTGAAATCAAAGCTTCTCGGGAAAAGCTTTGGTCTCAAATTCCTGGTTTATCATGAGAGATCAACTACTACCAAAATGGATCTATCGTTTTTTATTGTGGTTTGTGGCTGAAGAGCTGCAGGAAGAAGTTTGTGGTGACCTGATTGAAGCATATCGCTATCGTCTCAAATCTCATCCGAAATGGAAAACGGATCTATGGTTCATTGCCGATGTGCTTCGGTTCTTCAGGCCACATTCATTTGAAAAATACTCCAGGACTAAACAATATATACCAATGATCAAAAACTACTTCAAGATCGCATTGCGCAACATAATCAAGCGAAAGGGCTTTACCGTACTCAACGTTAGTGGACTGGCCATAAGCTTATCCGTCGTACTTCTCGTTGGCCTGTTTCTGAGCCATCACTTATCTTATGATTTACAATTGCCGGATTCAGAGCGGATTTATCGTCTAGAGAACGAATACCGATCACAATCGTACGCTCCATTTCGATTTACTAATTATTACAACTCAGATAGAAATGACCAGCTGCAGTCCAGGGAATTTCTCAAAACGTTTAGCTGGGTAGATGAAGTGGTTTATGTACTTCCGAGTAATTCCACCATCAGCAATCAGCCTGACTATGTTTTAGAACTCGATGATCGAAAGTACACAACAGGTCCGGTACTTTTTACTAGTACACCAGAGTCATTCATTAGTGTGTTTGCTCCAGAATTCCTCAATGGGACCACATCTGCATTTATTGGTGATTTTCAGAAAATATTGCTAACCGCCAATTTGGCCAACAGCATATTTGGCACCAGCTGGCAGGAAATGGATCTAATTGGGAAAAGAGTCAATATGGAAGTTAGTAGCCTGGAATCAGCTAATTATACCATTGTGGGTGTGGTGGCTAATCCACCAGCCAACTCAAATTTCAACTATGAGCTGATTGTATCCACTCCAAGAATCCCATCCTGGGCTGCTTACACGTATTTTAAAACCAGTCAACCGATTCAAGCTTCACAACTCACAAGCAGAATCAATGACCGATACGCGGAGATTGAACCTAACTTTGGACAAGATGAACGCTATGAAGGTGTCTATGTGCAGGAATTGAGTGACATTCACACATCTGACAGAACCATTCTTTATGAGCCAGCCGCAAAAATCAGCAAAAATGTACTCACCCTTTTCGGAATAGTCGCACTCGTTATATTAATTATTACCTGGACGAATTACATGAATCTATCTATAGCCATTTATTCGCGTAGACAAAAGGAAATAGGCATTCGCAAGGTCATGGGAGCAGAAGGTAGAGACATTGTTTTTCAGCTTTTGACGGAGATTGTATTAATCTCGTTGTTAGCATTTCCTTTGGCCATGCTAATGGTTCATGGCGTATTACCATCTTTTAACTACCTGATGAGTATCAGCATCCCGACAAATATGATTTGGTCTCCGATATTTGCATTCGGAATTTTGGGTGTTGCGGTTTTCACCGGCTTGCTCAGTGGTATTTACCCAGCCATCGTATTCAGCAAAAGAAACCTCTTAGCTCTTTTCAAATCAAAAATTAATACATCTCCGGGAAGATTCGGGTTTGGACTTAGGCGTGTTTTAATTGGAGTACAATTTGTGCTTCTCATTTCCATGTTGAGTCTAACGGGATTCGTTTATCAGCAGATGGTTTACATTAATGAGAAGAACCTGGGCTTTGAAGAAAATGGAGTGATTTCAATTCCTACGGCAGGAAGAGAACAACACACCATTCTCCGCTCCAGGCTGAAAACTTTGCCGCAAATTGATTTTGTGGGTTCTGGAAGCATTCCAGGAACTGATCCATTCAACCAAACAACTTACAAAGTTCAGGGAAAGGAAGAAGTTTTTGATGATGCACACGTAATCTATGCCGAGCGTGAAGTGATGCGGGCAATTGGGGTGGAGCACCCTGTTTTCAATAGTTTAACTGAAGGAAAACGGCGTGTACACCTAATCAATCAATCATTAGCTCAGAAGTTAATGAAGACTTATACTCTTAGTGAAACAGAGCTTATTGGTATGACATTGATTGATGAGCCTGAATATACAGATCCGGAAACCGGACAAGTTGGCTTTCCCAGGGTGATTGAAGGAATTCTTCCAGACATCAATTATTTTTCGCTTAGGTATGAGGTCAACCCGATGATGTTTCTAATTGATCGTGAACAACTCTGGGCTTACAACACCGTCATCAAGATCAAAGAAGGGGAAGAGCTACCTCAAGTCATCGGATTGATAGAGGATGCCTATTATGAAGCGGGTAATACACAACCATTTTCTGTTGATTTTCTGGATCAAAACCTGGATCAACTTTATCAGAGAGATCAACAAGTATTATGGTTGATTAGCACTTTAAGTCTGGTAGCCATATTTCTAGGCGTAATGGGATTGATCGGTTTGGTTTCCTATCTGGTATACACCCGACAGAAAGAAATCAGTATTCGTAAAATATTTGGAGCTAGTGTTGGGCAAATAATGCTCTTGATGAACAAGGAGTTTGCTATACTGATGTTTCTGGCTCTTTTGATCGCAACGCCTATTGTTTACCAGCTGGCTCAAAATTGGTTGGAAAATTTTGCTTATAGAATCACGATTAATCCGTTCTTAATTGTTCTTGCAGCTTTTGGCACTCTTTTAATTGTTGGTAGTGTGGTTTCCTTTTTATCACAAAAAGCAGCTCATACCAACCCTACAGATGTATTGTATGAAGAGTAAGTCTCATTGCCACAGGTCAGTAATTAAACCTTAGAACAAACTTTACGGTTTAATCAGCCATGTGGCAATGTCCTAAATGTGACCGGGTATTTCAAATCAACAACCAACAGCACATCTGTGTTAAAAAGGACGTAGGAGAGTTGTTTATTGATAAACCTGACGATCTCGTTTTGGCATGGGATACCATGACCGAACTCCTGATGCAGTGGCAACCCAACACCTATTCTGCTACCACCAAATCTATTGTTTATACCAGCAATAAAGCATGGCTTATTGTGAAGCCAATGAAAAAGGAACTTGATGTGAAGTTTTATCATAAGGATAAGCAGGTTTCAGACCTCATCAAGAATCATGTAGAATATCCCAAGAAATATGCCCATCATGTTCGTATCAATAATGAGTCACAAGTGGATGAGGAATTGATGGGTTTACTAAAAAGTGCCTATGAATGGTCTATTAATGATTAGCTAGTGGTCATAACGAATGTCCAATACCGTCATTGGCCGTTCCTTAAGACCTAGTTTTAAAGGTACTTGATCTCCGATTGACTTACCATTCAGAGCGATTGCAATTGGTGCAGTAAAGGCAATTTTAGATAACTTGATGTCTGCCTCATCTACACCCACAATCTGAAAAGTTTGATTTCTATTCTCCTGAATAAAACGAACCGTCACTGTTGCTCCAAACCGAACCTCAGACTTATCTTGTTCACCGATTTTGAGTATTCGAGCTGAGCCAATACGTTCCTCTAGCAGACTCAATTTCCCCTTTACCAATTGAAGTTTGTATCGCTTCTCTTTGCTATCCTCAAGTGCATGAAGTGTCTCCAATTCATCAGATAGGCCTTTGTGCTCTATTCGCAACAGATCCATTCCTTTGGCAGTGACATAATTAGTCGCACCTTCCGGTAGTGGAGCTCTCGGTGGTATAAGAGGAGCTTCCTCTTGATTGTCTTCATTTACAAATGCTCGGCTCATGGATAATACAATTGCAGAAAGTAACAAATAGTTTAACTTTCAAAGAAAAAAGCATGGCTAAGACAAAAACCTGGAAGTTTTGGGTTGGAAGATCCCTTTTGGTGATCCTCCTTTTAGGTATCGGGTGGGTAGTTAACCTGATTTGGTTTAAACCTTTTAATATCAAGTATTTCTACGATAGACTTTTTATCGAATTAGCCTTAGGAAGTCCTGAATTAGTAACTCAACTCGGCGTGCCGGTCCTCTATGACCTCTCCAAGGACGAGCTCGCAGACGCCTCAGATGAAGCTCAGTGGGAGCAGTTTAATGATATGAAGGAGGATTATGAAATGCTGAAAAGCTATGATTTCGAATCTCAATCGAAGGAAAACCAACTCAACACCCAGATTCTCAGCTATTTCTTAGAAACGCAGATCGAAGGAGAGCCTTATTTCTATCATGGGTATCCGGTGAATCAAATGTTTGGTGTGCAGAGCAATCTTCCGAGCATGATGGAGAGTTCACATAAACTGAGAAACGAAAGCGACGTGGAAGCCTACATTACTCGATTATCCAAATTTGACACCAAGTTTAGCCAGGTTTTGGACAACCTTAAACTCCGAGAAGAGAAGGGAATTATTCCACCAACCTTCATTATTGAGAAAGTACTCAATGAGATGAAGGGCTTCACGGGACAAGGAGAGTCTACAAAAATCAATCTGGAAGTGGATGAAGACCCGGTCCGAAGCAACATCCTGTTTGCCCACCTGAAAACCAAGTTGGAGGATATGGAGGACCTTACGGATGAAGAGCGAGCTACCTATCTGGCCAGAACGGAAGAGGAAATTCGAATGACCGTTTTTAGCGCCTATCAAGAATTGATTGATTATTTTGAAGGGCTATATACGCGCTCCAATACACAGGCTGGGGTATGGAAGTTTCCTGACGGTGATGCATACTATGCACATCAGTTAAAGTCCAATACAACGACAAACTATACACCACAGCAAGTACATGAAACAGGATTATCGGAAGTAGCCCGAATTAAAAAGGAAATGTGGGACATTCTGATATCCGAGGGGTACACGGATACCACCAGAGCGATCGGAGCAGTTATTCAGGGAATCAATAAAGAAGAGCGCTTTCTATGGCAGAATAACGACGAAGGCAGAAAGCAAGTCATTGAAGAATACAATCGGATATTGGATGAAATCAATGCACGTATTGATGAAGTATTTGATGTGAAACCGAAGGCGGAACTATTAGTTAGAAGGGTTCCAGAATTCAAAGAAGAAGGATCTGCAGGTGCTTACTATCAGGGTCCTGCCATGGATGGCTCAAAAGGAGGGACATTTTATGCTAACCTTAGAGATGTGAGTGAAACCGTCAAATTTGGCATGAAAACACTCGCCTATCATGAAGGAGTACCGGGACACCATTTTCAGGTAGCTATCCAAAGTGAGTTGGAAGATGTACCTATTTTTAGGACACTGGCTTTATTCTCAGCCTTTACGGAAGGATGGGCACTATATACCGAACGCTTAGCTTGGGAAATGGGCATGTACGAAGGCGATCCTTTTGGAAATTTAGGGAGGCTACAGGCCGAAATGTTCCGAGCTGTGAGGTTGGTGGTAGATACAGGGATTCATTACAAACGGTGGACACGTGAAGAGGCTATTGCTTACATGGTGGCGAATACGGGCATGACCACCACCGAAGTAACCACAGAAATCGAACGATATATCGTGATGCCAGGCCAGGCTTGTGCTTATAAAACGGGAATGATGAAGATATTGGAATTACGAGATAAAGCAAGAACCGAGCTCGGAGACAAGTTTAACATTAAGGAGTTTCACAATGTGGTCTTGAAGAATGGAGCAGTGCCACTGGATATTCTGGAAGAGTTGATTGACAACTACATCGCTGAAGCTAAGGTATAGCAGATCTCAAAAAAGGTCATTGAGAAGTATAGGACTACTTGATGACCTTTTAAACTTAACACCTCTGAACGTTCACCCCAACTGACTTAGAAGCAGGCGTATGACTAAGTCTGGCAGATAACCCCAATGGGATCAATGGATTTGATTCAGGAAAGTAAGTCGCCACACATCCTTTGGGAATTTCATAAGGCACAACCATAAAACCCGATATCTTTCTGGGCTTTTCATAATGATTAGAAATCTCGACCACATCACCTTTTACAATTTCCTCGTTATTCATGTCTTCCTCGTTCATGAATATGACATTCCGACCGCCAAATACGCCCCGATAACGGTCATCTAAGCCATAGATGGTCGTATTGAACTGGTTATGACTTCTAATGGTCATCATCGTGTATCGATGATCTGCCGGTAGTAAATCGGGTAGCTTGTTAACAGTGAAGAGCGCTTTTTTAGAAGGAGTATTGAATTCACCAATTCGAGCTCCATTCGGTAACTCAAATCCATTATCCTCTTTGAGCTTCTTGTTGTAATCTTCAAAACCAGCTATTGCTTTGGCTATCAAATCCCGAATTCGGTCATAGTCTTTTACAAGTCCTGACCAGTCAATATCCTCATTGCCCAGTGTTTCAGCAGCAATGGATGCAACAATAGCCGGTTCACTCATGAGCTGTTTAGAGGGTGGAGTTAACGCGCCCATTGACGTGTGCACCACACCCATGGAGTTCTCCACAGTAATCTGTTGTTCTTTGCCCTGATGCATGTGTTTATCCGTACGTCCAAGACAGGGTAAAATCAATGATGTCTGCCCAGGGGCCAGGTGCGAACGGTTAAGTTTGGTACTTACATGTACCGTCAATTCACAGTTTTGTAATGCTTGTTCTGTAACTGGTGTATCAGGAGCAGCCGAAAGTAGATTGCCTCCCATCGCCATGAAAAAGTGAACTTTTCCCTGATTCATGGCTTCAATAGCTTCTACCACATTGTAACCCGGAGAAGTTGGTGGCTCAAACCCAAACGCATCTTTTAGTTTATCGGTCCATTCCTTTGTTGGTCGCTCCCAGATTCCCATCGTTCGATCACCCTGGACATTGCTGTGACCTCTCACCGGGCACGTTCCTGCGCCAGGCTTACCAATACTTCCTTTTAGTAACAGTAAGTTCACGATCTCTCGGATGTTGTCAACGGCATTTACATGCTGAGTAAGTCCCATAGCCCAGCAAGCGATGATTTTATTGCTTTCTTTCAGCCATTTAGCGCTAGTTATAATGTCACTTCTTGATAAACCAGTTTGTTCGATAAGCTGGTCAAGTGCGTAGGAGGAGAGGTCTTCTTTTAATTCTACAAAACCGGACGTTTTATCCTGAATGAATTCTTTGTCCAGACTTGACTCGTCCTCCAATAAGAGCTTTAGCCAGCATTTTAGTAATGCTACATCCTGATTGATTTTGATTTGCAGGTATAGATCAGTAATCTCTGATCCGCCGGCCATCCAGCCTTGCAGGTTCTGAGGATTCTTAAATTTAACAAGGCCTACTTCCTTTAGCGGGTTGATTGAAACGATTTTTGCACCCTTGGCCTTTGCCTTTTCAAGTGAGCCGAGCATTCTTGGGTGATTCGTTCCCGGGTTTTGCCCAAAAATTAAAATGACATCAGCCTTTTCAAAATCATCTAGTGTTACAGACCCTTTTCCAATTCCCAACGTTTCTGTCAGTGCTACTCCACTGGATTCGTGGCACATATTGGAGCAATCGGGCAGATTG
>JAMWZA010000002.1 GCA_024305105.1 Marinoscillum sp. | reverse complement strand
ACCTTTTCTTATTTCGGTTAAATACACTTTTTAATTATGATTAAAATTTAGTCGTTTGCTACTAATAAACTAACTCAAAAGGAACAGGCACTGAAATTCTAAAGTTGTGTTCTGTGTCTTTTGAGTTAGTCTGTTTTAGCTTTCTATTTTAATGCTGTTATTTCCAATTAGAATGGGCTCATTAAACCGGCCTTCTTCATCTCTGTTTTCAAGATTTAGTACACCTCTTGGGCAAACTGATGAACAAACGCCACAGCCAACACAGCTAGATCTGATGATGTTTTGCCCACGCTGAGCATACCACCTTACATCGATACCCATTTCACAATAGGTCGAACAATTCCCACAGGAGATGCACTGTCCGCCATTGGTGGTGATTCTGAATTTTGATTTAAATCGCTGAACGAGTCCAAGGTAAGCAGCCAGCGGACATCCAAACCGACACCATACCCGATTTCCCATTAGCGGGTAGAAACCTGTGCCAATGACTCCAGAGAACATCGAGCCTATCAGAAAGCCGTAAGGTTTTCTTAGGAACGTGTAGGTGTCGAGTCCGAGCAAGGTGTTGGAGCCTGTAATAAAGGAATACAGAACACCGCCGGTCATGATCACGGCAAAGACGAGCACGCCATGCACAAGGTAACGTTCGATTTGCCAGGCTTTGAGTGATTTATCAGACAACTGACGGAATGAATCACCAGCAGTTTCAGCCAATCCGCCACAGCCACATACCCACGAGCAGTACCATCGCTTACCAAAGAAAAAGACAAAAACAGGTACGCCCACAGCGAAAAGTGTAATCCCCCAGGCGAACATGAAAATCCCTAAACCACCAGCCGAGGTGAGGGTGTTGATATGCCATGCGTCAAAGAAATCATAATCCAACGGCCACATGTTTTTGAAATCAAAATAAGGTTGATTGAGTCGAACGAGAATTTCAGGTAGCAGAAAAGCGATGGCCAGCTGAAAGAACATCACCGATAGGGTGCGAAAGATTTGGTACTTGCTGTGACGGTATTTGATGATCATCCGCACTCCCATTACTACCACGGCAAAAGTGTATAGGAAACCATAAAGGAACCACTGACTTGCTGTAGCGGATGGGTTGATGAGTTTCTGAACAGGATCGACTAAGATGATCCAGTTCATAATGTAAGCATCATAGAAATAGAGTAGTATGTAAAAAATGATCAATAGCGCTCCAATCAGAATGCCGACCCATCCCCGGTTATTCAGTGCGTTGTGGTAAATGCCATTGTTTTTAATTCCTGCGGGACCGGCCAGCTTTACCTGTGGCAGAATGAACATCATGGCTCCTGCGCAACCGACTACAAATACAAGTATGAATAAGAGTGTAGTTTGCTCTTTTATCAACCCTTTGGTGGCAGCTCGTGTCAGGCTACTGGCATACTGGTCATAAATAACCTTGTCCCATTGCTGCTCTGCACGCATTTTAGTGTTCACCTCATCGATGGCTCCATTTACCGCATTGACAAAAGGAATGCTGAGCGAATATGTCTGATCGATGATGGATTCAAACTTTACATCCAATACCTCCTGGTGTTCCGTTTTGACAATCGATCGGTAGTCAGTCTCCGATAACGTATAGGAAGACATGAAAAAGAGCCCTAAGAACAAGAAGAATGAAAATAAGAATAGAAGGAGTCCGGTATATCTGATTGATTTCATGTGTTGCCTTAGTGGTTACGAGTTGAGTAAACGTTGGAAGAATGTGGGTTTGGTGATTCGTACATTGCCTTCAAACTGTGAGTTGAACTGTTTTTGAATGTCGCCTTCATAGCGCTTAAAGAATTCAGGGTCGAAATTGGCCTTCTTCAGGTTTTGAACCACATACTCAATGGTGCGTTTTTCGGTGAGCCATTTGTCCCACACGTCATGTCGCTGGCGGATGCCAAACGTATTGATCCCATCGACTTCTTTGGTAGTGGTGTTAAACACGATGTGAATGCATTTTTTTCCATCGTCACATTCCCAATAGAAGGGTTGCTGATCGTCACTTCGTTCGGGTGTAACCATGCCATAGGTCTGATACTCGATATCAAAGAACTTGGCGGAGTTAAACCAGATTCCTGGAATGTATTTCGTGGGATTTCCAGTGACGGTATGAGCTACTGTTTCGCCCATCATGCGTCCGACATACCATACTGCTTCAATTGCTCTTCTGTGCGCTGGAGGGTGTTTTAGTTGAGCACAATCGCCCAACGCATACACATCAGTGATGTTGGTTTGCAGGAAGTCGTCGACGAGAATGCCTCGATCGGTTTCTAAATTGGTGTTTTTGAATAAGTTGATATTGGGGTGAACCCCAACAGTCAACCCAACAAACTCGCAAGGGATGGTTTCTCCACTCTTAGTTTTTACAGCTCCAACTTTACCAGACCCATCATCAATTATTTCTTCCAGTTCCGTTTCTTTTCGAAGATCAATTCCGTGTTCTTTTAGGTGATTGTCTATGAGCTGGGCTTCTCCTTCAGGCAGCACATTTCCCCAAAAATGAGATTCGCGAATCAGATAGGTAACATGAATGCCTCGGCTGTGGAGCATTTCAGCCATTTCTATACCAATTAATCCACCACCGATGACCACTGCATTTTTCACATTTTTGGTAGAGGCTTCCATTTTTTCCAGATCCTGAAGGCTGTAAAGCCCTTGAACTCCCTCCAGATCTTGTCCGGGCCATCCGAATTTGTTGGATTGACTTCCTGTAGCCAGGATGAGCTTATCATAAGTTACTTCTGTTCCCTTATGTGAGACTAACTTTTTCTCGTTGAAGTCTACTTTTTCAATCCAGGCTCTTTTGAGTGTGATTTTATTTTTCTCCCAGAACCAGTCTTCATATGGTTTAGTGTGTTCATACTTCATGTGTCCCATGTAGATGTACATCAGTGCCGTGCGGCTAAAGAAATAGTCCGACTCTCCACTGATCACGGTGATGGGATCGTCACTCAACTTGCGAATGTGTCGAGCTGCCGTAATCCCGGCTATGCCGTTTCCAAGAATAACAATATGTGACATGTACAAAAACTTAGTTAGCTAAAAATAGCTGGTTTGATATCGAATATACCGATTGTTCTACGACTTGATGAAGCTATGTCAATCCGTTGACACTTTCATGTTATTTATGACTTGATCTCTAACAGACTTTCGGGTTTATATAACTGGTTGGATTTGTTACAAGACAAATTAGGAGCACAAGTGCCTGGTAATTGATGGTATCAATGAACTTCCTGAGCGGTAATGGAGTTTATACAATACGTCGAAATTGGAATCTAAATTCATACGACTTACGTATATTAAATATCTGACAGACAACAGAGTAAGTGGTTTATACACTACGGTTGTTTTAAGCAGTATATGAGCAAAAATACTTGATGGGTTACTGATAAATAGGTTAGGTTAGGTTTGAAAATTCCCATCAATAGAAGCCCCGCCCGGATCAGCGGGGCTTTACTTTTTCAATAGACTCTAGAAGGGTTTATTGGGATCAAGAGTTGATCTTGGATGAGCTTCCCCGCATTTCGATCAGCTTTAAATTTCAAAATGCTATTTTAACTGATCAACAGTTCGCTTAGTTATGTGTTCCTTTTTTATGACTCCACGCAAATTATTTTTGATTGACAGTATGGGCGCACTTCTTTCCGCATTCATGTTGGGAGTGGTTTTGGTCAGAGCCGAACACATTTTCGGAATGCCTTCTCAGGTACTCTTTCCGCTTTCCGCTGTTGCCTCGTTGTTCTTTTTGTATTCTTTTACCTGCTATTTAAAAGTGCAGACAGCTGCTGCTCCTTTTTTGAGGTTCATTGCCATTGCTAATTTTCTATACACCATCATTACCCTCTATTTCGTTTACCAATACTTACAACACCTCTCAGTCTATGGAATTGGATATTTCATTGGAGAAGCGATTATTGTCTTTGTTTTGGTAACGATCGAGTGGAGGGCAAGTCTTATAAATTAATATTAGCTAATATATTATCTGTTTAGGTTGTTTTTGGTTATATTTAGATAATATATTATCCAATATGATACCGAGGTTACCATCAGAGCTACTTAAAGAAATTGCTTTCAAAGCAAAGAAAAAGCGAAAACACCGCAAGCTTTCGCAGGAAGAGCTTGCAGACAAATCCGGTGTGTCCTTTGGTAGCATCAAGCGATTTGAAACGACAGGTAAGATTTCGCTAGAGTCGTTGTTAAAAGTAGCGTTGGTTCTCAATAGCTTAGATGATTTTGATAAGCTTTTCAGTCCTGATCCAGAGCCAAGGTCTTTGGATGATATCCTTAAGCAAAAAGCGAAATGAAGCTGAAGCCCGTAGAATTAATTCACGTATCCATTCACCTGGGAGAAACCGTCCCCGTGGGTCGGCTGGCGCTATATCAAGGAAAAATTTACTTTGAATACGATCCCGAATTTATTCGCAGAGGAATTGAAATTTCTCCGTTTAAGCTGCAATTAAAAACCGGTGCTCAGTTAAGTGAAGATCGTGTGTTCGAAGGATTGTTTGGTGTTTTTAACGATTCTCTGCCGGATGGTTGGGGCCGTCTTTTGTTGGATCGTGCCGTTCAGGCGCATGGTGTAGCTCACCAAAGTTTGACGCCATTTGATCGACTCGCTCATGTTGGTCAACATGCCATGGGTGCGCTGACCTATTCCCCAGATTATTCCGAGGCGCCAGAGAATCTTGACTATTTAAACCTCATCACGATTGAGCAAGAGGTCAACAAAGTGCTGGAAGGAGATGCTACTGATATGCTAAGTGAATTGTTGGAGCTGGGAGGGAGTTCTGCAGGTGCCAGACCCAAAGTACTGGTTGGTTACAATGCATCCGAAGATAAACTGATCCATGGCTTGTCTGAACAACCTACAGGATATGAGCCATGGATGGTTAAATTTCCTTCCTCGCTAGATCAGAAGGACATTGCACACATCGAGTATGCGTATGCGCTTATGGCCAAAGTCGCTGGAGTGACTATGCCGGAAACCCGGCTCTTTCAACAATCATTGGGTAAGACCTATTTTGGGGTGAAAAGATTTGACCGGCAGGAAGGAAAACGCGTGCACATGCACACCGCAGCAGGATTGTTGCATGCGGACCATCGAATTCCGAGCCTGGACTATGAGAACTTACTTCGAGCGACCATGGCATTGACCCGAGACATGAAACAGGTACAAGAGGTGTTTCGGTTGGCCGTTTTTAATGTGTTTGCTCACAATCGGGATGACCACAGCAAAAACTTTTCGTTTTTAATGGACGCTCAGGGCGAATGGACGTTTGCTCCGGCGTATGATCTGACCTTCTCCTACGGTCCAGGTGGTGAGCACTCTTCCTTGGTAATGGGTGAAGGTCGGAAGCCGGGCACTGCTCAACTCAAAAAACTTGGAGAAAAGTTTCAGGTTGCCAAACCTCTGGCAATCATCGAGGAGGTTCGGGAAAGCGTCAGCAACTGGAAGGAATTTGCAAAGGAGGCAGGAGTAAGTAAGGAGTCGACCATAATTGTTAACAAAACCTTATCGAGCATTCAATGAATCAACCTGGCCTTGAAAAACCCTATTTGAAAAGGAGGTTTATTCAAACGGAGATCATCGCCGGTTTGATTCTTTCCCTGTTGGTGATTGTATTTTTATTGGTTTACACCAACATTGCAGGGTGGGAGCTATCGGTGGAGGATTATATGGCTGGGATTCTGCTGCCCGTTCCCTATGGGTTTGGTCTGGTGGTAGGTGGCCGGTTTTATTTCCAGTTGTTGGAGAAGATGGAAGGTAATTTTTTGCGTATTCCATTGTTGCTCTTTTTCATTCCACTGGTGGCTTACACGGGTTGGGCGCTGTTTTTGGTGAAGGGGTATTACAGGGTTAGCGGTAGGGGATAAAGGTGCGTTTTTTAGAAGCTGTTTGAAGGGCGCAAGGCTTATTCAGTATTGTTCTAGGTTTAAACCTTTCATTTAACATTCGTCCTTAACAGCATGTTGAATAACTATGAATTATATACGCAATGCCATTTATTACCTACCAGTCATTCTATTAATCATGTTATTATCATGCACTAGTGAGCCTACCCGGTCCATGGAAGTAACAGCTACAGCTTACAATTCGCTGAAAGCACAAACGGCCAATGATCCGGCCATTACGGCCTGGGGGGATTCCCTGGAGCCAGGCATGAAAGCGATTGCTATTTCTCGGGATTTGCTTGATTCGGGGTTTTATCATGAACTGGAGGTCTCAATAGATGGACTAGATGGTACGTATAAAGTACTGGATAAAATGAATCGCAGATGGACGAAGAAAATCGACATCTACATGGGTGTCAATGAAGCCAAAGCGCGAGAGTGGGGTAAGCAAGAAGTCACCATTCGCTGGACACCTGTTGATTGAGCGAACGGCTAAAAGACCCGTAATTATACTGACTTAATTAGATTTGAAGTATGTCTAGCAGGGAAGAAATACTGAGTCAGCTGAATGAAATAAAGGAAAGTTTGTCCAACACGTATCCCATTGCTTCCATGGCTCTTTTTGGATCTTATGCCAGGTCAGAACAAACGTCTGAAAGTGATATTGACTTATTGGTCGAGTTAAACGGTCAAATTGGATCTCGCTTTATTGATTTGGCGGATGAACTAGAGAAAGCTCTCGGGCAAAAAGTGGATATGGTTTCAAGAAATGGGATAAAACCAAGGTATTTTGAGGCGATTGAATCAGAGTTGATTTATGTCTAAGCGAGATAATCATCTCTTGATTCTGGATATGCTCGAAGCTACAAGTCGAGTTTTGACTTATACGGATGGCTTAAGTGCTTCTGAATTTTTGGAAGATCAAAAGACGGTCGATGCTGTCGTTCGAAATTTCGAAATAATTGGAGAAGCTTCAACTAGAATAAGTACACATTTTCAATCCACAAATCCGTCTATTCCCTGGGCTCAATTAAGAGGGTACTGAAATCGCCTGATTCATGAATACTTTGGTGTTGACCTTCAGATTGTATGGGATATCATCGAAAATGACTTACCCACTTTACAGCAGAATCTGCGACAATTATAGCAGTTAGAATGGGACTTATTGTTTCAGTACTTCTTGTGAATTTTAGCAAGACGAATAAAAAAACAAGAGAATATTTAGCAATAGCCGTAGCGTTCTTATTAGCATATGCCCTATTTTCTAATTGGGATTTAGCAAAGGGAATGATTTTAGAATTATTCACGAAAAATTGAAGGAATGGTAGATTTCATAGTAACTCATTAATGAGATAAATTCATGATAAAACTAATTTCAGCATCAACGCTCATTCTAATTGGCTGTCTATGGCTTTTTGCGTGTAGCCGGTTAGATGCGTATAAGATCTCTCTTGGAGTTTTATTGATAATTAGTGGGGTGACTTGTTTCATCTGGTATATGAAAAAGGCCAATTGATCAATCTTGCAGCTAATGAGATATCATTTTAGTGCCTCCGAAAAAAGGAGTATCAATTTTCTCTTTATTTTAGGACGCAACTGACTTATTTTAGGACGCCTCAGAGCACTTGCTACCCCACTTCAGAGGTACCCCTCCCCACTTCAGAGGGAACTCGAGTTGCCATTTTACTGACTCGTGTCACTAATTTGGTGACTGCAGTTACCATTTTACCTACTTGAGTCACATATTTGCCGACTCGGGTCATCTTTTTACCGACTGGAGTTCTCTTTTAGGTGACTGGAGTTCCTTCCGTGGTGACTCGAGTCATGTTTTCACTCACTTCGGTAGCCTTTTTACTGACAGGACATGACCGTGACAGCTTACAAAAAATGCCCGAACCATATGGTCGGGCATTGAGTGGAAACCTGCTGTGAAATTTCTGCTTAGTTGATCTAATTGGAACTTCGCTGGCCGTTTAAGGCAAACCGCTTTCTCAAATCATCATAAATCGGTTTGGCGCCCGGTAAGTTCATTTTTGCAGCCATCTTCACACTGTTGTAATAACTCAGCGCAGCTACGTAAGCTTCCGGATCCGGCCATCATGGCAGAATTGTTTAGGTTACTTTCTAGCTGCTCTACCATGCGGAGGAGGGGCAGCAGCTGACTGGTGGCATCAAAGTCACGACCGTATTTCCCTACTCACGGCCGTCATTCCCGCGAAGCCTGCCTGCCGGCAAAGGCAGGGCGGGAGTCCCATCAAAGCAGTCAATTCTACTAACCACCCAGAGAGTAATCACCAACCCAACTAGTCACCAATCACTAAAAGACCAGTCACCAAAGCGCAGCGTCCACTAAATAATCCTACTTTTTCATCCATTGCTCTTACCCACTTTTAGGGAAATTGATGGCATTTACTGGGTTCAGTTGTATGGTGACGTGAAAAGAGGTAATTTGAAAAACGAACAGTGATAGATAGTCTCGTTTTTAAATGGCTTTAGACGGTTGCAATCGTTATTGACAGGGATTGTTAGTCACTTAATTAATATAAAACCTTAAAATAGTATAAGTAGGTTATGCGCGCTGTACATAACCTGATTGTTGGGCGTAATTCTAATTCACTAAGAACCAATTAATTCAATATGGAGTTTTTTGACACCTTGCTTTTTAGAGTAATGATATTTTTAATTGTTGGTAGTCCTTTGGTTGGATATATAATTAGATTGTTGCTCGCCAAGAAGATTGCAATAAAACAAAAGAAGCAATATGTTTCTTTCTTTGGAGGTTATCTCCAATTAGTTCTGTGGGAGGCGAATGAAGGTGTCGTTTTTTTGAAAGATAAAAGACTTTGGAAATTCTATCCTAAACCTGATGATAGCTTATCAGATCAAGGAGATCATAGATGGATTTCACCATTAAGAGGCGAAGAGCTTAGAGCTCATTTTCCAATGCGAGTCAAAACTTTGAAATGGGTAATTTCAGATATAACAACGAAGGAAGAAATTGATATTATTATTAATGTTGTGATTTTTTGGCAGGTGAATGAGGTAGATAAATTTGTCTTTAATATCGGTAACGAAATTCGATTAGACGACAGTTCCTACATTACTTCATTAACAACATCCGCAGAAGAAAAGATAAAGGACTTGACTCAAAGCATTCTTGGAACTAGAGTTTCTAAAATGAGCCTAGCTTTTTTAAAGTCAACAAATATTACCAAATATCTTACTGGTGTTGACAGTCTTTCTGAAGGTGATAATAGTATTGGAAAGGATGATTTAGCCAATATAATAAAGGAAGATATCAACAAAGAAACTTTAGATGATGGAATTATTATTCGTCAATTGAAAATTGAGAGAATAACTCTTCCAGAACACATTAAAGAAAAATTGATAAGTATTCAGATTAAAACTTTAGAACCAATTGAAGCAGAATTGGATGCTAAAAAGTTGAGTATTAAGTCAAAATCTGACTATGAATCAAATAAAAGCATAGGTCAAGCTGATTTAGATGCCTATATAGCTTCTCTAGGACCAGAGATTGGATCAAAGCTGCTAATGCTGAAAGAGAGTCGAGGATTGAGATTCGAGACTAAAGAAGAAATCAATCAATTACTAAAATCGATTAGTATAAATATAGACACTAAAAAGCTTGACAGCAATGAGAAAAATCCATAACAGGCCTAAGAATCCATAGGCATATGAGCTATTTGCAAAGAGCATCTGAATCCAATACTTATAAAGATATTAACAGAAGCCAAGCCTACGAATTTTAGCTTGGTTACCAGTAATTCACTGCAATAATGAAGATCACTTATTTGTTCGGAGCGGGTGCAAGTAAAAACGCACTTCCAATAGTCAACGAAATACCAAAACGTCTCAAGTTTGTTATTGATCTATTAAAATCAGACGAATTCAAGCTTTCTGACTCAGAAAAATTTGCCGATTTAAACTTAAATCAATCGAAACGAGAAATTCAGAACGTTTTAATCGAAGACTTGGAGTGGCTTCTTGAGAAATCTTCCAACCATGCAAGTATTGATACTTTTGCCAAGAAACTCTATATCAAAAGAGAACGAGATAATTTAAATCGTCTCAAGCTATCGTTTTCTGTCTATTTCGTTATTGAACAATTCATCAATAGGGCAGATATGAGATATGATAGCTTCTTTGCGTCTCTATTAAAAGACGACATATCCAAATTTCCGAATAACGTCCGTGTTCTTAGTTGGAACTATGATATGCAATTCGAAAAGGCCTTTTCAGAGTATACAAATCAAAGAGAATACTCTACCAATCAAGCATTCCTGAATGTCATAACGAAATACGGATACGATACTCCAGATGACAGCAAATTCAGCATACTCAAGCTGAACGGCTCAACTAATTTAATGCAACATGCTGGATGGGATCAATACCAATATTTTAGCGAATTTTGTGATGAACTATCAATTGATGTTCTATCCAAAGCCATTAGAAATTATGCCTCTTTGAGGTTTGGAGCTGCAAAGGGGTTCTCAGGGCTTTCATTTGCTTGGGAACGATTTGGTGAACCTGAAAAAGATATAATTCTCCATGCGAAAAACGAAACGGCTAATACTGTCATTTTGATAGTGGTTGGATATTCTTTCCCATATTTTAACAGGGAAATTGATCGAGACATTATTCAAAACATGAAGTATTTGAAGAAGGTGTATTTTCAAGCTCCGGATGCAGATAATCTGAAGGAACGATTTCTGTCGATTAGAGAAGATTTACCTGATGAACAGCTTGTTTCAAGATTTGACGTGGGTCAATTTCTCTTACCGAACGAATTGTAAAGCTGGTAACATGGATACTATCATCCATAAGCTTACTGAGCTATTTGCAAAGGCTGGTGTAATGAGATACATTTATAGAGATTTGATAATAGCATACAGCGCATAGATAAATGTTAGAGTGAATTCATGGAAGTAGAACTGAAACAAGCATTGTTGATAGGAATCCCAGCCATCCTTTCTTTTTTAGGTGGCTATTTCATTTATAGACTTCAGAATTCTATCATTAAACTTCACAGGCAGATTACCATTCAAACCTTAGCAAATTCGTATGACAATGATTTTTGGGGGAACATTCAAGTTACCCATAACGAGACTCCAATTAGTCATTTGCATTTTATTAAGGCTGACATAATTAATAGTACCAATAAAGATGTTGATGATTTTGAAATTCGACTAACCGCAGGTACTACAAATAAAATTTTATCAAGCCGTGCGATGAATATGGATACAAAGGTGCTTTTAACAGAGACAGAAGAATATCGTGAGCAAATTGAATCAGAGAATTGGAGTTATTTGGATACCCATAGGGCATACGAAGCTCAAGTGCTGAATAGAAAAAGTCATATTACAATTAACCTTCTCGTTTCTTCAGAAAGTAGTCAATTAGACGAAGATGAATTAATCTTTGCTATAGAAAAAAAGGGCGTTAAGCTGGTACCTAATAAAGCCGTAACCTCAGACCAACTTGGGATATGGGGTATTCTTCTTGGAATGTTAGTAGTCATAGCAACAGCATTCGGATGTTACATGTACTATCCTGAAGCTAAAACATCAACAGTAATATTGGGTATAGTTGGATCAATTGATCTCTTCATCGGCATGCTCATTTATTATGCTGTTGTCGGATGGAGACATTGGAATGACGATGAAGACTAACTTGAAAACATTTTTAAGAGGTCCTATAGAAGCATCTGACAACAGATGGCACTTTTCTTTTTTCTAATAAAAAAAAGCCGTCTCTCGACGGCTTCTTCATTTCATAAAATCCTGACAGGTTTTGTAAAACCTGTCAGGATTGCTTCCTTATATCGATTCTTCTTTCTCCGTTACGGTCTTCACATTATCCTTCGGATTGCGATCGATCAGCTTATTGATCGGGTCGATGCCCGCTTTCACGGGCTCAGCACCTACGGTGAGCGTAAAGCTGTTTTCTTCCTGCGTGATCTTGTGTTTCTGCAAATAGATCAGGCTGTCTTTGCCATCACTTCCCTCTGCAAATACCCCAATGTTGATTTAGACCGGAAAAGTCTTCTACATGGCAGTTATCGATGAGTTTAAGAAGGTGGGTATCCATGCTAAGAACAAACTTTCTGCTTAAATTTAGGGTATGAATACATTAATTGACCGAATAACGATTGAGCCAACAGTTTGTCACGGAAAACCGGTGATACGCGGAATGCGCTGGCCTGTAGAAGTTATTCTAGATATGATGGGATCTGGTATGACGTCTCAACAAATTATTGAAGACCATCCTGAACTGAAGTTAGAAGACATTCAGGCATGCCTAAGATTCGCCAGGCTTTCGGTCTCGGGAGAGGCATATCAGCTGGCTAATTGATGCGATTTCTATGTGATGTGCATATTTCAATTAAACTCTCTAAGCATCTGGAGCAAGTAGGATTCTATTCTGAACATGTAAATCACATTCTGAATAAATGGAGTACTCCAGATGAGGAAATAGCTGAATATGCTGATCAGAATAATCTAATATTAATTACCAAGGATCAAGATTTCCGAAACACATTCTTGTTAAAGCGAACTCCCAAAAAGCTTATTAAAATTAATCTTGGCAATATTTCCAACAATTCATTGATTTCGATATTTGAATATCGAATAGAAATAATTGATACAATCGACCAACAGAATGAAAGTTATATGATCGAACTTGGTGAGGATAACGTTTGGATAGTAACGAAGTAGGTAGGCCATTAGATAACATTATTTTCTTGTGGTCTCGTCTTAAACCAACACAAAAAGCCGTCTCCCGACGGCTTCTTCATTTCCACTAAAACCCAACAGGTTTTGCAAAACCTGTCAGGATTCCATTCAGTTATATCGCTTCTTCCTTCTCCGTCACAGACTTCACATTATCCTTCGGATTGCGATCGATCAGCTTATTGATCGGGTCGATGCCCGCTTTCACCGGCTCGGCACCTACGGTGAGCGTAAAGCTGTTTTCTTCCTGTGAGATTTTGTGTTTCTGCAAATAGATCAGGCTGTCCTTGCCATCACTCCCCTCTGCAAACACCCCAATGTCGATCCAGTCTTTCAGTTCCTGCGCTTCTTCATTGCCCAGACTGTCCGCCTGGTACTTGATGGTACTCACATCCAGGTCCACGATGTATTCGGTATCAGACACTTTTTCGTATTCCGCTTCAGTGGTTTTGTTCTCAAACAGAGTGATCGTTTCAAACATGTCCGTAATGATGTACTGCAGACTGTCAGGAGTCACTTCACGGTAGTAAGAGATCAGGTCCTTGGACGTAGGATACGGTGCATCTTTAAACGCCCAGTCTTCATTGAAGCGCTTCAGCGCAGCATTCACACTGTCCTCACCGATGTAGTCCTGCAGTGCGTACATCACCAGTGAACCCTTGCGGTAGTGGATGTAACCCTGACCTTCTACCTGGTAGAGCGGCATCTCTTTTTTCTGCTCAAACGTTCTGCCCATGAGATAAGAGTTGAGTTCATGCTTGAGAAACTCCTTGATGATCTCGGGTTTGAAGTTCTTCTTCATCACCATCAGTGCCGAGTATTGTGAAAGCGTTTCTGAGAGCATCGCATTTCCTTTTACACCCGCTTCAGTGACCTGATGTCCCCACCACTGGTGAGCCACTTCATGTGCAGTCACATAGAATGGCAGGTCTACATCGTTCGTTTTGATGTTTTGAATGAACCCGATCCCTTCAGAGAAAGGAACCGTATTGGCAAACGACTGTGCAAATGATCGATATTTTGGAAACTCCATGATCCGCAGCTGACGAAACTGGTATGGACTGAAATTCTTCGTATAGTACGTCAGTGCTTCTTTCATTCCGTTCATCATGCGCTCGGTGTTGTACTCGTGGCCTTTGTTGTAGTAGATCTCCAGGTTTACTTCCGGTAGGGTATCCACAGGAGGCTGCCAGGTGTCTTTGATCACCACAAAGTCTGCCGAGATGATGGAGTAGAAATTAACCATTGGGGTATCCATCTTGTAGTGGTAGTAGACCCGGTCGCCTTCATTCCATTTCTTTTGTAAGTAACCCGGCGCTATCGCAATCTGGCTGCTATCCGTACTCACCACCACTTCGAAACTGATCTTATCCGCATCATCACCAAACAGACTCTGCGCTACGCCACGTGGATCATCGGTTTCCATCATGCGTTCTTTTACCTCCAGATCCTGTTCCTTTCGGTCATCGTCGCTGCTTAGCTCAAAGCCACTGTTGTAGCCAATGCTTGGGAAATAGGCAGAGTTATTGAAGAATGTGCCATTGTAAACCACGTCGGTATTTGATCCGCTTTCTTTAAAACCAACCGTGGTAAAAACCACATCGAAATTCATTTTTACCGAATCACCAGGCGCTAGTGGGCTATCCAGATTGAAAACCGTGTACTTGAAATCTTCATAAACAGTATCCACACTAAATCCTCCTTCAAAAGACAAAGCAGTCGTTAATTGATTGTCCACACTTTTCTGAATGTGTATCTGATCAATGGTCTCATCACTTTTGTTTTTCAAGACATAATAACCTGATGCTTTGAAATCCCTGCTTTTTGGATAAAGATCGACATCCACATAGGTGTCAATGATTTTAGGCTGGGCAATCCATTCGTACTGATTAAGCGTCCGTTCGTATCGTGCTCGGTCGGCCTTTCCGTCATCGGAATTTTGATATTCATTAAGAACATTGGTATTGTAATAAATGTACGCTCCACTTCCTGCGAAAATGATCAAAGCACCAACGATCGTGACCAGTGCATTTCGGGTCATTCGCTGTTGTCCCAATTTCAGCCTCACCGCAAAACTCGAGTCAATTCCCCTTACTGTAAACAGGATGGCTACCGCATAGAAAATAGCTGCCAACCCAAACCAGTAAAGATTGAACCAGGAGAACGGCGTCAGATAGTGGCCATAGTTGTTCATTTCAGAATAGTTGCCAACAGAGGCTCTACCGAAGTAAAACATGGCGTGCTCGATTCCCACTTCGCTCATCACGATCATGGAAATGTAAAATGCGAACATCAGCCCAAATCCGACAAACTTGTGATTGACCAATGCCTGCACAAATAGGCCTAAAATCAAATAGAGGACCATCAATGCCAGCGTGTCTCCAAATAGACTCGTCAGGTAAACGTTCCACTCGATCACCGGATACCCTTTGATCAGCTGAATTAAAATTCCACACACCATGAGCATGATCAGGATGAAAATACTCATCAGCACCATACCGATAAACTTACTTGCAGTGCTCACATAGTTTGGAAATGGCAATGCATCATAAATCAGGTTCATTTTCACATCGCGTTCTTTCCATACAATCTCGCCAGTGTAGAATACCGTGATAATGATGAAGAATAAATTGAAGATGCCGATCATGTCTACCGCACGGCTGGAAGTCATGTAGACTTCTATGTCGTAGCCTCCAGTACCGCCCACAAATGCGATAATAAAAACAAACGCAACTCCCGCTAAAGCAATAGAGATAAAAGGCACTTGCTTGATAATCCACTTGAAATAGAACCATGAAAGGCTTCTGATTTGTGTCAGTTGAGCGGAAAAGCCAAAAATCTGTTGTACCACAGGTGATTCAATGACCTGATCTTTAAGCTCTCGTTCTTCTCTTGTTCCTTTCTTCTTGGTTTTGCGGCTTGCGTTACCGGCCAGCTGGAAGTTGAATCGGATGAATAGGAACGCAAGCGAAGCGATGCCTACAGCTCCCCAGACGAGTCGGTTGTAGAGGATAAATCCAGAAAATGGAATGAATTGGGTGTTTTGCTCTGCTACGGTCCAATACTGTGTGGTGACGGCCAACGAACCAAAACCAAAAGGATCGAGAATAGCGGCTAAGTTTTGATTATCCAACTCTGCCAGGAAGGTCTGAGCAACCAGATAGCCCATGAACAGGATAATTCCCTGAGCGTAAACCACGGTCATTTTCTTTCCAAGAGAACCTCCCAGGAAGAAGATGGCACTGAAAATGAACAGGTTTGGAAGGACGAAAATGACATATGGATTCCAATAGTACATGAAATTAAATGCCATGAGGTTGTCCATGTTGTCTTTCCACGGCCATTGAAAGGACTGGCCAAACATGGCACCCAGGAGTAGCCCCGAAGAGATCAGTAAAACAATAATGAATGACCCAATGAACTTGCCACTTAAGTATTGCCATTTGCTCACCGGCGTGGTGAAGACCATGGAGTCGGTTTTGTGTTCAAAATCCCTCAGCACGGGTACTCCCATGACTGCCGAAGTAATGAAAATAGCAAAGATCATAATGGCCAGCATCAGCGCTGTGATGACAACTGGGGCGTTTTCCATCACCTTTCCACCACTACCTCCGGCTCTTACTATGTCTGTGGAGGTGGCAAGAAATGCCATGAGAAAAACGATGAGAAAATAGATATATGTTACCGGTCGACTAAACCGGTAGTTCAGTTCGAATTTGATAAACTCTAGCATGATAAAGTTTTGGTTAGTACTTGTCGATTAAGATTCAGGTGTTTTTCGGTAGAACTCGTTTCTGGCTCTGCCAGTTAAACCGCAACTTCAGCAGGTTGAGTTGATTCTTTGATTCGAGAGAAATACACGTCTTCCAGGTCGGCTACCTTAGGCGCAAAAGAGTCATCCGGTCGGCCGTCACTGTGTACATGAATCTCCGGTTTTCCAGCGATCAATCGTTCTGAGATGACATTGAATTTATCCTGATACGTAGGAAGTTCTTCTTTCTCTATGGTTTTGCTCCAGATTTTGCCTTCTACTTCAGAAATGGCTTCCAGAGGGTTGCCAGTTTTTAGTACTTCACCTTGATTGATAATCGCCATGTTGGTACAGAGTTCCTTTACATCATCTACTATGTGTGTGGAAAGGATGACCACCGTGTTCTCACCAATCTCACTGAGTAGGTTCAGAAATCGGTTTCTCTCTGCTGGATCCAATCCGGCTGTTGGTTCATCCACGATGATGAGTTTCGGGTCAGAAATCAATGCCTGAGCGATCCCAAATCGCTGCTTCATCCCGCCGGAGTATCCGCCAAGGCCTTTTTTTCGGTGTTGCCAGAGATTGGTTTTTTGAAGAAGAGATTTCACCAACTTGGTTCGTTCTTTACCATTCGTGATTCCCTTGAGCACCGCTATGTGGTCGAGGAGGTCAATGGCTGAGACTTTTGGATACACACCAAATTCCTGCGGGAGATAGCCCAGCACTTTACGTACTTCAGTTTTTTGTGTCAATACATTTAGATCACCTAGCTGGATGGATCCCGTGTCTGGTTCTTGCAGTGTGGCGATGGTACGCATGAGTGAAGATTTTCCAGCGCCGTTTGGTCCGAGTAGCCCAAACATGCCGACGGGAATTTCAAGGTTCACATCTTTCAATGCCTGAACGCCATTGGGATAGGTTTTTGATAAATTCTGGATCGATAAGTTCATAATGGTTAGCTTGATTTTTAGTGATTAGTGCTCAATTACATGGATAAATTACAAGAACGAATAAATAATCTGTTAGAATTCTTCTGATAAAACAAGAGAAGTCTTTTTGAAAGGAGAAATTCAATAGACCAACGGTGATAAATTCTCTGCAAACCTGATAGTTGGATCTATTTCAGGGAAGATAGATCATAAAAACCGGTTGGCAGATCGATTCCCATTGTTGGTAGATTGGTTGTGGACATACCATGAAACGTGCGAAAAGTCACTCTATATTTGGCCAGAATCACATGAAAATAAGAAGGTGAAAAAACAAAGGATCATTAAAATAGTACTTCAAGTATTCTACTGGGTTTGTTTGACCGCTTCATTGATTGCTCTTCTCATTTTAGGCGGCGATCCCTCCTTGAACTACATTATTATATGGACGCTCGTTAGTTTGCCTTTTAAGCTCGCCATTTTTTATGCTTACTTCTATTTTTTCATCCCCAAATGGTTAAATACCCGTTTGTTTGCTCTTATTCTAGTTACTGTTGGTCTTTGTGTGGTTTATCCATTTGTGAAAATCGAAATAGATGCATTGTTTGGCGTAGACTCTCTTGAAGCGATAAAACTTACAAATTCTGACTCTGAGGACACTTTTGATTTTTGGCAGGAATATTCCAGGCGTCTACTCACTGTTTTGTTAAACATTTCGATGGCCTTTATCCTTCGGTTTGCCGTGGACTGGTTTAGAAATAGACGAATCTCGGCACAAATGGAGAAGTATAAACTTCAGAGTGAGTTGGCACTATTGAGAAATCAGATCAACCCTCACTTTCTATTCAATACCCTCAATAACATAGATACGATGGTATACAAGATTTCTGAAGAGGCATCCGAAGCGATCATGAAGCTTTCGTCAATCATGCGCTACATGTTGTATGAGAGTAATACCCAATATGTGCTCTTATCCAAAGAAGTGGATTATCTGCGGAGCTATTTTGATCTAGAACAGATGCGCGTAAAAAACAAGTCTCAAATTCACTTTGAGGCCAGCCTGGAAAACCCGGCAATCTCTATTTCACCCATGATTTTTATTTCATTTGTGGAGAATGCCTTTAAGCATGCAACCAATACAGGGAAAGGCATCAAAGTCTGTTGTGAAATCAAGGAGTCAGCAGGAGTTGTTCATCTTCGGGTAACGAATAGTTTTGATCGCGAAGCAATGAATGAAAAAGATAAAACCGGTGGCATTGGTTTGCAGAATGTAAAACGGCGACTTGAGCTCATTTATCCTGAGCGATTCCAATTGGACCTTAAAGAAGAAGGTAAGGAATACCTACTTAATCTTAAACTAGACCTCAATGAAAATTAAGTGTATTGCAGTAGATGACGAGCCACTGGCTCTGGAGAAAATAGTAGATTATATTGGTCAGGTTCCTTTTTTTGAGTTGGTAGGTTCCTTTGAGAATGGGGTGGAAGCCATGGTTTTCTTACAGGAAAATGAAGTAGACCTCATATTTTTGGATGTACAAATGCCTCAAATACTCGGCACACAGCTCGTGCAGGTATTGAAACAGAAACCTCAGATCATTTTCACCACAGCATACAGTGAATATGCGGTAGATGGTTTTGAATTGGACGTTACGGATTACCTCTTAAAGCCCATCAGTTTCAGGCGATTCTTACAGTCGGCACAAAAGGCCTTAAATAGGATGAGTCCTGATACTAAACCAGAACAGCCTAAGGCCTCCAGGGACTTTATTTTTGTGAAAACTGATACACGATTGGTAAAGGTTAATCTGCGTGAAATCAAGTACATCGAAGGATTGAAGGACTATCTAAGCATTTACACAGCGTCTGAGCGCATTCTCACACTACAGAGTTTCAATGAATTGCTTGGTCAGCTCACTTCTGACTTCTTTCGCATCCATAAATCATATGTTGTTTCACTCAGGCAAATTGATCAGATTGAAAAAAACCGGGTTAAAATAGGAGACAAGGACATACCCATAGGAGAGACTTTTAGAAAAGCATTTTTGAAAAAAGTGCAGTAGAAGACGAATGGTTTATTTCCATTTTAGCATTGATCAATAATCAGCTAGGGTTGTATTTGGGTTGATTTTCAATAAAACCCCTTAATAATTAAGTAACATCCAAATATTATTATCATTGTTGAAAATATCGCATCGATTATCTTACTTTGTTATATCAAATTCAAATAACAAGGATATGGCTAATTCAAAATTCAGACTTTACTCTCTTCTAGACCTTAGCATCTCAGTTTTAGGAATGATCCTTTGCGGGTTTACCATTTACTGGTTGTATCAGGGCGTTTCATTTGAATTCTTATTGTTCTCTGGCACGCTTGGAGCAGTGATGACTGTATTGGGTACTTCGCTTTTCGTTGATCTTTTGAAATTCAGATCTCGTCTTAATAAGAGAGGGATTTATTTTTCCAATTTTAGTTAAGAAACCGAAGAAGGGATTTCTCCATTCCAGAGCTCCGGAGCCAATAAAAAGTTGGGATCTGGGTTCCTCATCGCATTCAATATACTGGATTTGATCTGAGGGTTATCAGCCTTCAATTTGACCAGTAAGTCCTTGATGTACTGCCTTTTCATTCCATCTTGAGAGCCACAGAGGTTGCATGGTACAATTGGCCATTCCTGATAGGCAGCATATTTCGCAATTGTTTCTTCATCTATAGCGTACAAAGGCCGAATTACATTGATTCCTTCCTTGTCGGTACGGTAATGTGGAGCCATAGAGGCCAGCTGACCGGAATAGAATGCATTCATTAAAAACGTTTCGATCAGATCGTCCATGTGGTGACCCAAAGCCAATTTATTACAGCCCTTCTTTTTGGCCAGATCATACAGAACACCTCTACGCAAACGACTGCAAAGCGAGCAGTAGGTTTTCCCACCTTTAATTTTATCTACTACCACCGAGTAGGTATCTCTAAATTCGATGTGATGGGGCACATTCCATGATTTGAACAGTTCAGGAAGAATGTGATCTGGAAAGCCGGGTTGACCCTGATCCAGGTTTACAGCAAGAATCTCGAAATTGATCGGAGCCTTGGACTGAAAGGCTTTTAAGAAATGAAGCATACAGAGACTGTCTTTACCTCCGCTTACGGCAATCATGATTTTGTCACCGTCATTGATCATTTTAAACTCGGCGATGGCTTTACCGATCTCTGAGTTGATCCGATTGTGAAGTTTTTTTATTTCCGGAGGAGTGACAGCTGTTTCCATATCAGCTGCAAATATCGTATTTAACAGCTAAAACCTGATTTGATATTGACCAATTATCATCAGCTTTCGGTCAGTGACTTCTATGTTACTGTCAGTCTCTGTTAATACAGGTCGGCTCTGCGCCGAAATGGATAGCTTGGACTGGTGGTTGTCCAGGTAGTAACTAACTCCTCCTTCGATTAGAATAACGTCAGACTGCACGAGTTCCAGGCTGGAATACTGAGCCGAAATGTTGGGTTGGATCAGGTGTTCGTTTTTCAGTTTATAACCCATTCCAAACTGTGTAAATAGGATTTGACCGGTCCCGGTAATTGGGAAGCTATTGCCTCGTCCGTTGAGTGACCCAAGTCCTTTGGAACCATCCGCAGGATTGTTGGCACCTACCATTCGGATAAATTTAGGTCCCAGATCATGATGGATGAATCCGATATAGCCAGTGATTACCTTGTTGTTCACAGGCAGGTCTACAAAAGCATCGATAGCGAAAGAATTCATGGCATGGAGAGCCGTATCAGTTTGCTGAAGCGTTTGAGTGGCTTTTTGGTGGTGATAGAATCCTGCCCCAAGGGTTAGTAGCTTTTTACTTCCCAGGTAGGACCAGGGACTAAAAGCAGATGACAGACTTTCATGATCAAAAAACTGATACTTGAAATAAGCACTGTAGATAAAAGCGCTTGGTTCATTGACGAATGTCGCCTGATCGGATAACGTCGCATTTAGTGTATTGGTAAATGGTTTAGCAACAGTGGCCCGGTAGTCGAGCTGTCCCAGTTGTCCGTGTAATGCGATCCCTATTCGGCGAAAAAAATCATCGTGTACATTCAGTGAGGGTCCAGCAGCATAATTGATGTCTGATGAAATGTTGCTAAAAGTAGAAGGAGCAGCATATCGTGAAAGACCTGTCCAGGCATGTTTTCCGACCGTTACTTTTGTTTTCGTGGTGATGTGCCAGGTCGCATAAGCATCCAGTAGTTTGGGGGGTTGATCTTTTTGGAATCTGCTCAAGTTGTTGTTGCCCAGCTGCAGATTGAAACTTAGGTAATCATATGGCTGTGCCTTTACACCCAGCCGATACCTTCTGATACTAAAGTCCAGAGCACTTTCAGACTCATTCGGCCCTATTGTTGATCCCGGGTTGAGCTCCGTATAGCGCCCCCAGATTTGCAGTCCGCCATATACTTTGAGTTTGTCAGGAGACTGGGCCAGTGTCACACTGGTTGTAAATAAAAATAGCGCAATGGTTAGTTTGGTGCTGATTTGGTTCATGTTTCTTCCCTTATGAAAAATTCAACTTTAAAATGTCTTTCACATTGGGTTATGTTGTTTTTCGAAGTGTTTCGAATAGTGTCTGTTGGTCCAGAACTTCGGTATACTCATTGTAATCGATTCCTTTTGACAGCAGGTATTTGGTGGTTAAAACCTTGATGATTTGATGGATGCCCTCTTTGCTCCAGGGTTTCTCCACATAATTGTCCAGATGCGCCGTATTTATGGCATCAATGGTATCCTGATGGGTGGCCAGACCAGTCAGTAAAACCGTTCGGGTATCCTGAAATCTCGGATCGCTTTTGGCTCGTTTGAGTAGGTCTACGCCAGTATTGGCCGGCATGACCTGGTCCGTAATCAATATCGCCACGTGATCGCCATTGGCATCAATGGACTCCATTACTTCCCAGGCTTCATTCACTGATTCACATTCTTCGATCATCAGGGAGGTTTCGAAGGGTTCAAGATCCTGAGTCAATGCATTTAGCACTTCTCGCTGATCATCTACGCAGAGTACATATAATTTGTCCATGATTAATTGATTAGTGGGAGTTTAAGAATAAACTGGGTATTTCCGGCTTCACTATTCACTTCTATTTCGCCATCATGCTCCGTAATTATCCGTTGCACAATGGACAGTCCAAGTCCAAGACCGAATGAAAGTCCACCTACTTTAGTCGTAAAACTCGGTTCAAATATTCGGTCGATGATGTTTTTTGGAATACCGGGACCATTGTCAGTTACCTGAATGATGATTTCAGTATCAGAATATGTTGAAGCAACTATTAGCCTGGGATTTTCTGTGCCATGCTGAATCATACTCTCGATGGCATTTTTGATCAGGTTAATCCAAACCTGAACCAATTGCCCGTGACAAGCCTCGGTTTTTGGTATATTCTCGTCCAGCCGTATGGATGTGTCCACCCTTTTGGTCAGGTTCTTCACAATGACCAGTGCTTGTTCTATGGTGTCGTTTACTTCTACATCATTAGCCCATTCATGCTCAGTCACACCGAGTTGCTTGACTGATTTGACCACATGTGTGGCATGTGTGGCAGCTACCTGCATATCGTAGAGTGTACAGCCCACTTCCCAGAGATCGTAGATACGATCTGCAGCCGATGGATGTTTTCTGATCAACTGCTGGATTTCTAACGGCTCTATTCCTGTTTTGGAAAGCCTCCTGGTTTGAGAGGAGCTAAGGCCTTTCATGAGCGATTCATATCGCTTTCGCCTCGTTCGTGCATCTTCACTCGAAACCTGTTGTCCTTTATCTCGTCCAAGTTCGAAAAAGGAAGCCAGATCTTTAAAATGGCCATCTGCGATGCATTGTGATATAAATACTCTGAGGCGGTCCAGGCTGCCATCCAAAACGCCGATGGAGTTGTTAAGTTCATGGGCTAGTCCGGCGGCCATTTGACCTAGAGTAGCCATTTTCTCGGCTTTGAGTAAGCGCTGCACGTCCATGCGTTTCTCCATGGCCATTTTTTTGGCAAAATGCTGTCGTGCCACCAGTTCGTTGGTGACCACTGAAATCAGAAAAGGTGCCAGACTGACCATTTCTTCGTTGGTGTGATCATAAAGTGGCTTGTCGTAATAATAGACCTCAGAATCCTCTACAGCCATCACCCTGCTGTAGCTGCGGTTGCCTTCCGCAAAGTAGCTGTACACACCTATAAACTTATTTTTACTCGCTTCCAGAACTGGATAATTCTCCAACTCCATACCCTTGATAAATCCCTGCAGTTTCCCTTTTGTGACTAAAAATAAGCGGTTGTTTACCTGATTACTCTCCAATAGGATTTCACCTTTAGCAAGTGCCAATTTCTTTTCCTCGTTAGAGAAAAACTGCTCCTTTATCCACTCAAAATTGACTTGCTCTTGCATGCCTATTGTACATTAAAAAATCCGACGATTCCTAAAAGATACATCAATAGGTAATTTAACAGGATACCTATTAATGCAATAATTACTCCTGGTTTGGCCATATTTTTGGACTCAATCGCTCCAGTAGCAAATGCCAGCGCGTTTGGAGGTGTACTGATCGGTAGTGCCATTCCCATGGAACATGAGATGGTGACGGCAATAATGATCATCTTATTTCCACCAAAGGCATCCAGGCTAGAAAGTGAAATACCGAGAGCAGCTACCAAAGGAAGCAGCAGGTTAGCAGTGGCCGTATTGGACATGAAGTTGGCCATGACCATCGCCACTATGGTGATGGAAGAGATGATGAGTAACGGCGAAAAGGTACCAAATGGGATGGTCTGCACAAGCCGCTCCGCCAATCCGCTTGCTTCTAAAGCCAATCCAAGGGCAATCCCCCCGGAAACAAGCCAAAGCACATCCCAGCTAATATTTTTGAGGTCATTTTTATTGATGATGTCAAAAGCTGAAAACACCGCTACCGGAATCATGGCGACTATATAGGAATTCATTCCGTGCACGAAATCCGTGAGCCACATCAAAATGGTCAATGCGAATGTGATGTAAACGATGTAGGCTTTTCGGTTTTTTAACCAACTGCCTTGTATGGTCAATTTGATTTTTTCGGTTTTGATCGGATAGATCGCGAGAAGCAATAGCCACGCTATTAGTAACAAGACAACCACAAATGGCAGTGCCATAACCATCCATTCTCCAAATGAGATGTAGTTTTCACCAGTAAGGTATTTTAGCGCTACGGCATTGGGCGGGGTTCCAATAGGTGTGCCGATACCCCCAATATTCGCGGCAAAAGGGATTGCCAGTGTAAATGCCATGCGTCCTTTGTCTCCTGGTAGGAATACAGCCATCACTGGTACAAGGATCGACAACATCATTGCTGTAGTGGCAGTATTACTCATAAACATGGAAAAGACCGCTGTGATGATCATAAGGCCAAGCATTACCCATTTTGGATTTTCTCCAAAAGGTTTTAGGAGTACTTTTGCCAGGTTTTGATCCAATCGGTATTTGGTGGCTGCCATGGCTAGAAAAAAGCCACCAAGAAATAGAATGATAATTGGAGAGGCAAATGTGTGTAAAATGTCTTTGTACGGGATCAACGAACCCAGTTTTTCTGGACTTCCCGATTCCACCAAAAAATTCAACCCTTTAGTAGAAATGGCGATCAGTTCCAGAAAAATAATCAACAAGGAAGTCGCATAAATAGGAATGGGCTCCAGAATCCAAAACAAAGCCGCCATAAAAAAGATGGCGATTACCCGCTGCTCTACTATGGTAAGTCCATCCATCCCAAAAGCGGATTTAGGTAAAAACAAAACTAAGAGGGGTAATACGATCGATAGGGTTAGTTTGATCCTTTGACTAGACATATTATCGGCTTGATTTATGTCCACAAAGGTAACTCAGCGGGGAGTCTAATCACTCCTTTGAATTAACAGGATTAGGTGACCTTTATCAGATGTTGTGGTGGATTAAGTCAGTGGCTCGTTTTTCACAGATCATTAATATTTAGGAGCTTTTGTTGTGGAGAATGGCAGGATAGTGCTGGTTCTTTGAAAATTGATATTGTTTTTGGTTAATACCTGAACCTGCTTTTAGAATCATTTAGTTCCCAGTTGTAGTCATAGATGTCCATGCTATGCGTTTCTGGTATGAGAATTTCCCGATACTGATTGATATAGTCTTTGATATCAGTGCTGTCACTCACGAAATCTTTTCTGTACCAGTCAAACACCTTGGATACGGATGTTTTGTTTTTATAAACACGTACATACCAATCGATATTGAGTACTTCAGTGGTTTTCTGATCCAAGGTGCTTTCAAGAGAATCTGGCGCATACACATAATCGGCGATTGGGGGGCATCCAATTGCTGCGCAGACCAAAACGAAATGAAGCCGTGGGTCTGGAAAAGCAGAAAATAAAATGTCTTTTTCCAATTCGTCCAGGGTGACCATTCTGCCAGCTACTTCAAATTTATTGGCATCAAAAAATCCATCTACATCCCATGGTCCCTTGATCGGCAGGTTGTTGACGACCTGACTGATTACCAGGATGTTGTAAGCGTTAGTGTAAAAGGCTTTTTGCTCTTGAGGGTTCTTTCCAGCAATGAGGTAGTCAGCAACTTGCTGTGTCAGTGAGTTCATCAAATTAGGGTCCTCTTTAATCTGTTCATAATCGATTAATCCAGCTTTCACATTGGATTGAAGAAACCGATGCATGTCCTCAAAGAAAGAATCAGACTGGGCTTGTGTTTGAAAAAAAGCGAGTGAAAGGAGTGCGGCGAGTAAGGTTTTCATTTTTTAGTTGATTGTCTCAAAATGATGATGTGTTTCTAAAGCTACATTAGACCAAACGATAAAATCTACCTAATTGGATTTATGAGGATAGAATATTATTCAGTTTTAAAAGTAGATTTTCGATACTTTCTACATGAAATGTCTGCTCGCCAACATTGACTTCCCATGCCGAATCAGAAATGATAACTGCTACTTCACTTTTTTCCTGAACCGTATATCCATTTCGTCTGAGCGCCTGCTGAGTCCAGAAGAGTCGATCGCCAGATCCGTTTATACTGACTGTTCGTCCTGATTTAATCATGTCCACTGTTCCGTGAACCATGTCATATCCATAGCCATTCAGATAAAGTGTTTTTTCCAGAGTGCCGTCCATTATCAGGTCTTCGGGCGTTCCTTGTTTCACCGCTTCATTGAAGTTGAAAAGCCATAACCTATCCGAAAGCTGCGTGCTTACCTGCATGTCATGAGTTGAGATGAGAATAGCTTTTCCGGATTGAGCAATCTGACGCAGTAGCATCATGACTTCTATTTTGTTGTATAGGTCAAGGTGCGCTGCGGGTTCATCCAGCAAAATGATATTGGTTTCCTGAGCCAGTGCCTTGGCAATCATTACTTTTTGCAGCTGCCCGTCACTCAGCTCAAATAGCTTCTTGTTGGCCAGATAATTTATGTGAGTTTCAGTTATTGCCCAATCAATCACTTCTTTGTCATGAGCAGAAAGCATGCCCATCCAACTGGAATAAGGATGCCTTCCAATGGTAATTAATTCAAGGACTGATAGGTTCTGAGCATATGGCTTTTCCGTTAATACCACACTCAGTTTTTTAGACATGTCAGCCGCAGAAAGCTGCTCTAGAGGGCGTCCGTCGAAGAGAATTTCTCCCTTTATTGGATTCAGTAGTCCTGAAATAGTTTTGATAAAGGTGGTTTTCCCAACTCCATTTTGCCCCATTAAAGAGACAATTTGACCAGATTCCAAATAAACACTTACATCACTCTGTATGATTTTGTTTTGATCCTTACCAGGGTACCCAATGGAGAGGTTTTTTACTTCAAGTAAACTCATCAGTAACTGTAGTAGAGGTTACGCTTTCTTAAAAGCAAGTAAATAACAAAGGGAGCCCCAAATAGCGCCGTAACAGCATTGATAGGGAGTGTCGTCTCAATCCCGGGAAGCTGAGCGATGAAATCAAACAATAGCATCAACGTTCCTCCAAACAGTATCACCAGTGGGGTGAGAAAAAGATGGTTGGACGTATTGAAAAGCATTCTGGTAAGGTGTGGAAGTGCGATTCCAAAAAAAGCAATAGGCCCACAGAACGCAGTGACTGTTCCGGCCAATACGGCAGTGTTTATTATGATCAGTAATCGTGTTTTTTTCATGTTTAATCCCAGACTTACGGCATAATTTTCCCCGAGTAATAGTGTGTTGAGCGGTTTGCTCAAGAGTATTGAGAAAATCAGACCGAGCGTAATAATGGGGATAAAAACCGATAGCTCGGTCCAGCTGAGACTTCCGAGACTTCCAAATGACCAGATGACATATGCCTGGATGTTTTCCGCCTGACTAAAGAACTGAAGGATGCTCACAAATGCTCCGGATGCTGCCCCAAACATGAGTCCAATGATCAATAGGGTGACGCTATCTTTTATTCGACTCGCAGCAAGTGAAATGACCAGTAAAACGGATAGGGAGCCAACACCAGCAGCAGCTACTAATAACCAGCTTCTGCCTATTCCGCTCAATTCCAAAAAGCCACCAACGTAAAACCCAAGAAATATGGCAATCGCCACGCCAAGTCCTGCGCCTGAGCTAATTCCCAATACATACGGACCTGCGAGGGGATTTCTAAAAAGTGTCTGCATTTGCAATCCACTGACACTTAGTGCACTACCAACAAGTACGGCAGTTAATGCTTTTGGTAGCCTGAAGTTTCTCAGGATTAGGTCCCAGCTGTCATTTTCAGTCGTTCCTCCAATGAAGAATGCAAAGACTTTTGATAGCTCGATCGAAACAGACCCAAATGATAAATTGATCAAAAGGCAAAGGATTAAGCCTACACCTAATCCGATCAACACCTTGACCCATTTACTTTTGGATGCTTCCAGGTATTGATTAATCATGGTAACTTTTCGTAGTAATAGGTTTCATAATCAGGCAAAAGCTCTGGGTGCAGTATCTTGATTATATCAGCCAATACCAGATCCGGCCGTGAATACCCCGATTCAAAAAAATCATAACTGCTAAAGTCATTGAGTCGCTTGCTATAGTTGTAAATCTGATTCTGGCTATAAGCCTTAAAGTCTGTATAGCGCGCATCTTGTCCTTTGAGTTCTTGTTTTGTATTGAAGGTACTCGTCCCGATCCAAAAGTCTGCATTCCTGGCTTTATCAAATACCGATTCGAAGCTCAACTCTAACCAGCCGCCAGTAGAGTCATTTCCCCAGAGGTACTGACCACCGGCATCCTGAAAGAAACCAGAAGCCCAGTTTTGTCCTCCTGGTAGATACCAAATATCGCCGTACAATACGCCACTGAGTATGGTTGGCTTTTGGTCCACTGTGGCTGCCAGGTTTTTTAAGGAGTCATAGGCCGTTGAGATCTGATTAAAAATGGAATCAGCACGTGCTTCTCGCTGAAATAGGGCACCAAAAAACTTGATCCATTCCGCACGACCGAGAGCCGATGATTCCAGAAAGTCTGCGTTGTAATAAATCGGAATTCCAGCTTCTGCAATTTTATCCAAAGAAGACGATTCACTTCCCATGTCAAAAGCGATGACAGCATCTGGCTGAAGCGCAATAACCACTTCCAGGTTCAGGTTGCCATCAGGGCCAAGGTCTTTCACTTTCCCTTCTTTGACCAGTTGTTGGATTTTTTGTGAGCTGATGTAGTTGGTATTGGGGAAGCCAACAAGTTTGTCCTCAACACCCAGAAGCTCCAGATAGGGCAGATGCGTAGTAGAAGTGACTATAATGCGCTCTGGAACCTCATCTACCACATATTTTTTTGGTTTAACAGCTCCAGGCCAGGGTTCATTAACGATGAGCTTGTTGTCAGCTACCTCAAATTTATCCGCAAAATCAATCACAGTTTGCAATTGATAGTTGCCAGATTTTTGATCTTCGGAAGTTTGCTGTTGACAGCTTACCAATAAGGTTGTGATGACTAAGATGGTCCAGTACTTCATAAGTCAAAATTGAATAAAAAAAATTAGACCAGTAGAATTTCTAAATGTTGTCGCTACCTTTGTTTCAGATTGTGGTTGTTGATGACCCAACGGTTATTAGCATTAAAAGGGAATTCGGTGTAAATCCGAAGCTGTCCCCGCAACTGTAATTTCCAATTGATGATTTGTCTCATCATAGCCACTGGTTTAAGAATAGACTCTGACTGGGAAGGCGACAAATCAGGAAAAGCCAGGAGACCTGCCAAAATCAATTTGAATTCCAAGCTTCGGGTTGAAAGCAAAGGAGATTGATAGCCTCTTAGGTTTACCATACTTCTGTACTTTTTCCGATGGCTTTGAATGAACTAGACAGTTTGATTCATGGTCACGAGATTACTTTTTTGCGTATTGCTGGTAACAGCAGTTTGTCCACTTATGGCTCAGAGAGATTCCTTACTGCTGGAGTCAGTAGAGGTGGCGGGCATGTATGCCGCGGGTGCCAAAACAACACAAATAGATTCGGCAGCTCGGGCGATTCATCAGGGTCAAAGTATTGGTGAATTACTTCAGGCCTCTTCAAGTCTTTATTTGAGAACTTATGGAGCGGAAGGCCAACTAACCTCAGTAAGCTTTAGAGGAACTACCCCTAATCAAACACAAGTATCTTGGAAAGGGATTGACATCAATAGCCAAACACTTGGTCAGAGCGACTTCTCAAGTATTCCTTCGTTTCTTTTCAATACTGTTTCATTGCATCATGGCGCCTCAAGCACCCTTTTTGGCAGTGGAGCTGTAGGCGGAGTAGTAGATCTGACGAATAAAATGCAATCCGGGCTTTTTGCCCAGCTCAATCAACAGATTGGTAGTTTCGGAAAAGTTTTTACCGGTGTAAAAGGACAATTCAGTACATCCGGGTGGGGCGTCCAGATTGCGGGTGTCCACAATCGGGTAGAAAATAACTTTGAGGTAGACTATCGAGGAGATTCCTATGAGCAGAACAATGCAGCCAGTAGTTTGAATGCAATCACGGGAGAGGCCTTTATGAAGTTCGGTTCAAGTAAGTTGACAGCTTCGCTATGGCTCAATGAGCATGACCGGGAAGCACAACCTATTATAGGGTTTCTCAATGCGCAGGACCATTTGCTAGATCGCAATTTCAGATCAAACCTCTCATTTGAAGCAGCTCTTAGTCCTGGGTATTTAAATTTTTCGTTAGCGTATGTGGATGATCGTCAAACTTATAACCATGGTTCGGTCACCAACCTTAAGCGACTTGTTTTTAACGGTGAGTTTGAATTTGAACCAATCCGAAATTGGAGGAGTAGGGTGGGGACCAATTTTACCCATGGATCTCCAGCGGTTTCAGCATACGAGTCGGTAGCTAGTCAAATTAGATGGGATGCGTTTCTTCTGAACCAGTGGAAGACAACAGAACGCCTGAATATAACCGCCAACCTTCGATTGCCTTATCAGGAGTTTCAGGATAAAATACCTCTTGTACCCTCGTTAGGCGCGGAATACTTATTTATTGAGGGCTCTTCACGAGATTTGTCAGGAGCTGTAAAAGCTGCCCGAAGTTTTCGATTCCCCACATTTAACAACCTTTATTGGAGTCCCGGAGGAAATAAGGATCTACTGCCAGAGGATGGGTATACGGTAGAGTCTTCCTGGAATCTAGAGGAACGATCATCATACGTCAAGCTCAATGCAGCCCTCTCTGCTTATATGACACGCATTTCAGAGATGATTGTATGGGTACCCTCTGGAAGTTTCTGGAGTCCGCAAAACGTGCAAACTGTTCGGGTCAGTGGTGTTGAGGCCGAGCTATCCATAGCCAAGTCTTACAAGCAATGGAGTTGGCGCATACATGGCACCTATGCTTATAATCACTCTGAGTATGCCGAATTATCTACTCAGCTACCTTATGTGCCTTTTCATAAAGCGTCGGTAGTTACAGACCTAAAATGGCTAAACTGGAACCTGACCTACCTGGAGTCATTCACAGGAAAACGATACACTGAAAACACAAACACGGTTGAACTGCCCGCATTCCTCTTGGCTCAGTTAAGTCTTGGTCATGATATACACTTAGATGATCATGTGGTTAACATGACTTTTCAGGTTAAAAACTTGTGGGATGAGACGTACCAAAACTATGAGCTACGTGCCACTCCTGGCAGACATTATTTAGTACAAATCAATTATCAACTTTCTAAATCACTATGATTAAAAACGCATTTTTTATCAAAGGCATTGTTGCCGTCGGAATGGTCCTAAGTTTATGGAGTTGTGCCGACTCAGATCCAGAGGAGGTCATTTTAGATGGTATAACTATTGAAACGCAAATCACCAAGATCAAATTCTCTCAGGTTGTGGTGAGTGAAATCACATCAAGTTCAGCATTTGCTTCTGCTGATTTAGTTAGCCTGGACCCTAATTTTGAAATCATCGAAGCGGGCTATGTGTTGTCTCCGGTTAATTCTTTGCCTACAGATACGGATATTAAAATGGTTTTTGGAGAAATAGAAGAGCCGGTTAAAATCGAAAGCGAATTGACTGCTTTGGATCCAGCCACTGTCTATTACATTCGTGCCTACGTGGAGACATCTTCGGGTTTTGGTTATGGTAACCCTGTTGCATTTACGACAGATGACGCTATGGCTGATGTAGTTGTTATCAATGAAGGAAATTTCACCAGTGGTGACGGTTCGTTCTCAACTTACAATAGCCTGACAGGAGAAGTAGAACTTAGTGTTTTCGCCTCTGCCAATGGGTTTCCAGTGGCAGCAACCATACAAAATGCTGTAATCTATAATGATGCTATTTATGCTGTAACCAATGCTGGAGATAAAGTAGAGGTGATCAATTCAGAAACCTTTGAGTCGGAAGCACTGATTAATAGTGGCTTCCAAAATCCCTATTCTTTCGCTGCGATTGATGAAAAGGCCTATGTCACCAACTGGGGAGTCCTTAATACTGAAACCTATGCATGGGAAGGGTCCTTTATTTCCATTGTTGATTTGGAATCCAATGCGGTAGTTGATTCGATACTCCTGGCGGTGCAGCCACAGCACGTACTGGCTTACAATGATCACTTTTATGTATCCAATGTCGGTGGATCGACTATTTCGGTTTATGATCCTGCTACAAATGGAGTCATAGAAACAATAGAAGTTTCGTTTGGACCTGATAAAATGGTAGTAGACGTCAATGATGACATTTGGGTGATGTGTACGTCTGGAACTTTGGTTAAAATCGATGGCGAAACCAATGATGTTGAATTGACCATTTCAGAAATTAATGGAAGCGGTTACAATGAGAGGATGGTCATATCTGAAGCTGGAGACGTACTTTATTATGTCGGTACCAGTGCGTGGCCTGACGCAACGACTTACGTATATGAGTTGGCCATCACAGAGACTGCAGCACCCGAATCAGAATTAATATCAGGAGAGAATTTTTATGGAGTGGGTATTTCCAATGAGGTGATTTATGTGACCGATCACAATGCGTATCAGGGAAATGGTTTTGTCCATCGATTTGGTTTAGATGGTGCTGAAATCAACACTTTTGCGGCTGGTCGTATCCCTAGTGGATTTGTTTTTAGGTAAACAGCTTTTGTACTGCATGGCGGACTGATAGTTCGCCTGCAGCTACTCTTTCTTCCAAATTTCGAACCAGTTCTTTTTTCTTTGGATCTTGATAAAAGGACTGCTCCAGCTGAAATTTAATCACCTCGTGCATCCACTTCAGGTTTTGTTGTTGTCGATTGGACTGAAAGTATCCATTTTCAGTTGTTACCTTTTGATAGTCCATGACCGTATTCCATACTTCTTCAATACCTGTTTTTTCCAGAGCTGAGCATAATCCTACCGGAACTGTCCAGTCACCGGCATGTGCTGGCAGAAGATGCAAAGCATTTTGATAGTCCTTTTTCGCTGTTTTAGAAGGTTTAATGTTATCACCTTCTGCTTTGTTGATCACTAGTGCATCGGCCATTTCCATAATGCCACGTTTGATTCCTTGCAGTTCATCGCCTCCACCAGCAAGCATTAGGAGTAGGAAAAAATCCACCATTCCTTTTACAGCCGTCTCAGATTGGCCAACGCCAACTGTTTCTACGATGATCACGTCATAGCCAGCTGCTTCGCATAAAAGGATGGTTTCACGCGTTTTTTGAGCTACTCCACCAAGTGATGAGCCAGAAGGAGAGGGTCTTATAAATGCATTCGGGTTTTTTGAGAGCTCATTCATTCTGGTTTTATCTCCCAGAATGCTTCCTTTGGTCATGGTACTACTTGGATCGATTGTTAAAACAGTCACTTTCTTTCCAATTGTCGTTAGATAGGTCCCAAAAGCTTCAATAAAAGTGCTTTTTCCTACTCCGGGCACACCCGTAATGCCAATTCTAATGCTTTTACCAGTTTTTGGTATAATCTCATCAAGTAACTGAGCACCAAGTTCCTGATCTGAAGCAAGTTTGCTTTCGATGATGGTTATGGCTCTGCTGAGCATCATCCGGTTGGATTGATCGATACCTTTGACCAGTTCGTCTAATGAGGGTCTGTTTATTGGTCGATCTTTCATTTTTTTAAGTAGAAATTGATTGAAAAATTGATTAATTTCAATAAAAAATTATATTTTACCTATATTGCATTTGAACTGTGACCTAATGCTGGTTAATTGCGGGTAAAGTAAAAATCTTTTTAATCACCCGCTAACACTAAAAGACATGTTTAGAAAATTTTGGCTGGATGTCATATTAGGTACAGCTTTCATTTTTGGCTTGATGGGACTGTTCAACAGTGTCACAGCCTTTAAGATCTTTGACGTATTTGACCCAATAGGAGAAGCATTTGGGGATATGGAGATGACCGATATCGTGTTTTCTCAGTTGCGGGATGATCCTGTAGCAGAGCAACGAGTTGTTTTGGTCAACCTTAGTACCCTACAAAGAGGAGAGATCGGCATGATGCTGCAGATTATCAGTAAGTATAATCCAGCGTGTATCGGTATTGACTCCTTTTTCTACGATCCCAAAGAGGATACTTTGGGGGACATGATGTTAATGGAAGGCATGGCTGGTGTCGATAATTTGATATTGGCCGAAAAACTGCTACCACATCCTGATGATCCTGAACAGGACACTATTTTGTATTCCTGGGAAGCCTTTAATCAATTTGCAGCCTCCAACGCTTTCGTGAATCTAATTACAGATGCGGAAGTTCAGGAAGAGCTCAAGATGTGTCGTGAGTTTAATCCAACTTTTGACATAAAAGGAGATCAGCGACTGGCTTTTGCCGTGAGAATGGCAGCTGCTTACGATTCTGTAGCCGCCGCAGATTTCGTTGCCAGAAACAACGAGACTGAAGTGATCAACTACCGGGGGAATGTTCTCGATTATGGAGCGACCAAATTTGGCAACAAATATTATGCGCTGGACGTGCAAGACGTGTTCAACGAAAATTTTGTTCCGGATATGATCGAAGGAAAGGTGGTGATGTTTTGCTACCTGGGTAAGTATTTGGGAGATCGTGAATCTCTTGAAGACAAGTTCTACACTCCACTTAATGAAAAATACATAGGCCGGGCATTTCCGGACATGTATGGAGGAGTCGTTCATGCGAACATCATTTCCATGATATTAAATAGGGATTACATTAATGTCATGAATGAGAATGCTGGAATTATTTTTGCGATAGTTCTTTGTTTCTTAAATGTGGCATTGTTTTCGCTTATCTATAAGAAAATTCCAAAGTGGTACGATGGTATCACCAAGCTGTTTCAGCTGGTGGAAATCGCCGTTTTGGTCTATGGGGTTATTTACGTATTAGAGTTGTACAGCTTTAAGGCGGACATTGCATTAGCAACCTTTGCGGTTGGTCTTGCAGGAGATTCGCTAGAGGTGTATTACGGAGTAGTGAAAAATTCATTTACTAAAGAGGGACGAAAGTCTCTATTTAAAGTTGATAAATTATAACTTTACAACACATTTACACAAACGCTGAATGATTATGAGAAAGTTTATTTCTTATGCTTTTATAGCAGGTATGGTACTAGTAAGTAGCGTAGCGTCCGCACAGGACTATGCTTTTAGAGTATTAGCTAATAAAGGCGAAAACCAACTAAAGAAAGCAGGTAGTGCACAGGCTGAAACATTAAAGACTGGCGCTAAGCTTAATTCTGGAGACGAGATCATTGCATCGGAAGGTGCATATATTGGTTTGATGCACAAGACGGGCAAGACTACTGAGATTAGAGGAGCCGGTACGAAGAAGATATCAGACATAGAGAAGAACATCAGTACAGGTAGTTCTAGTATCGCAAGTAGATACGCTTCATTCGTTATGAACAAAATGAACGAAGAAGAGAATACCAACTATCGTTCTAGATTGAATGCTACAGGGGCTGTTTCGAGAGCAACAGGATCTGCAGCCATTAACGTAATGGCTCCATCACAGGCTGATCTTCTTGGAAGTTCGGCTATACTAAGATGGGATGCACCTGAAGGAATGGAAGAAGGAGATCTTTATGTAGTGAAGATTGAAAACATCTTCAATGAGGTGATCTATTCTGAAGAGACTGGTAAGACATCTGTTGAGCTTGATTTCTCTGACGAATCGCTTGCGTATGACATGGGGCTTTATCTTGTGAAAATCTACAAGAAAGGTGATGAAGAAATCGCTTCAAGCGAAATCGGGATCAAGAAAGTGAAATCGAGCGACAAAGTAGAGGTGCAGGAAAGTCTTGCCAACCTTAAGAGCGAGGTTTCTGAGGATTCTCCTTTAAACAAGATTATCTACGCTTCATTCTATGAAGAGAATGGGCTGATTTTAGATGCTTTGACCAAATACGAAGAAGCTATCAAAATGTCTCCAGATATTGAAGACTTTCAGGAGTTGTATCAAAACTTCCTGATCAAGAACGGTCTTGCCGAATAAGCATTACACAACGAGATAACCAAAAACCCTGACATCCGCCGGCTGGCGGATCGTCAGGGTTTTTTTATGCCTAATAAGCTGAGTTCGATAAAGCGATTCATGAAATGAATACAAAAGAGACCAAAAACTGTCTTTTCGACCCCAAGAGAAATCTCACACTTAGTCAAAAGCAGGTTGAATAATCAAAAATTTCTTATCGATTTAGGCAGATATCCCGGGCTGAGCGCTTTCACCTGCCTGCATAGGCGGATTTCATTACGATAGGACCGGGTCGCGTAGATCGGGTCGCGCTGACAGTTTTTGGGCTGTTTTAAACCGAACTCAGGTTAATAGTATTAGGTTCTTTTGTGGATTAAGTAAGTAGCCCTTCTAGTATATTAGATGCCGCTTTGGCGATGACTGTACCAGGACCGAATATGAATGATACACCCTTCTGTTTCAGGAAGGCATGATCGTTTTCAGGGATAATTCCCCCGGCAATCACCATAATGTCTGAACGCCCCAGCTTGGCAAGCTCATCTACCAGCTCCGGAACAAGGGTTTTATGTCCTCCAGCCAGTGAAGATGCGCCTACCATATGTACGTCATTCTCTACAGCTTGTAATGCAACTTCTTCTGGTGTTTGGAAAAGCGGCCCAATATCCACATCGAAACCAAGGTCTGCAAATGCAGTAGCGATCACCTTAGCACCACGATCATGTCCGTCCTGCCCCATCTTGGCAACGAGTATGCGAGGCCTTCTACCTTCTAATTCTTCGAATTTATCAGAGAGTTCGCGTGCTTTTTTGAATTGATCGTCTTGTTTGATTTCTGAAGAGTACACGCCTGAGATGGTTTGATTTTTTGCCTGATAGCGTCCAAAAGCATCTTCCATGGCTAGTGAAATCTCACCTAGAGTTGCTCTGCTTTTGGCAGCCTCTATGGCCAAAGCTAATAAATTGCCTTCGCCACTTTTACATGAATCGGTTATTGCGTTAAGCTGAGCTGTTACTTTCGCGTTATCTCGGGTAGACTTGATGTGATTAAGACGCTTGATTTGCTTTTCTCTCACCTCATTGTTGTCTACTTCTAACAATTCAATATCCACTTTCTCATCATGAAGGTAACGATTGACTCCTACGATCACTTCTTTTCCAGAATCGATCTTTGCTTGCTTTCGCGCAGCAGCTTCTTCAATCTTCATTTTAGGATATCCGGATTCGATGGCTTTGGCCATTCCGCCCATTTCCTCAACTTCTTCTATGATCCCCCACGCTTCTTCGATCAAGCTAGCTGTTAATTCTTCTACCTCTTTAGAGCCACCCCATGGATCCACTACCTGAGTGATGTTTATTTCTTTTTGCAAGTATTTCTGTGTTTCACGAGCGATGGCTGCTGAGTAATCTGTAGGCAAGGCAATTGCCTCATCGAGAGCATTTGTGTGCAGCGACTGGGTATGACCAAAGGCTGCTGCGAGAGCTTCTATTGCCGTCCGTGCTACATTGTTATACGGATCCTGGGCAGTGAGGCTGTAGCCTGATGTTTGGCTGTGCGTTCTCAAAGCCATGGATTTGTCATTTTCGGGACCAAACTGCTTGACCAATTTAGCCCATAAAATCCTACCAGCACGCATTTTGGCAATCTCTGTGAAAAAATTCATCCCTATTCCCCAGAAGAATGAGAGCCTCGGCGCAAAGGAATCGATTGGGATTCCAGCGGCCATTCCTGTTTTAATGTACTCGACACCATCTGCTAGCGTAAAAGCAAGTTCCAATGCTGCAGTAGCTCCAGCCTCGTGCATGTGATAACCACTAATGCTGATGGAATTGAACTTCGGCATGTTTTGCGAAGTATATCGGAAGATATCCGCTATGATTCTCATCGAAGGTTTGGGTGGGTAGATGTACGTGTTCCGCACCATGAACTCCTTCAGTATGTCATTTTGTATGGTTCCAGTCAGTTGTTTCAGCTCAACTCCTTGTTCCTCGGCTGCTACAATGTAGAAGGCCATGATGGGAATTACCGCTCCGTTCATGGTCATGGATACAGACATTTCATCTAGAGGAATTTGATCGAAAAGGATTTTCATATCCTCTACCGAATCTATGGCAACACCTGCTTTACCTACATCCCCAGACACTCGCTCGTGATCACTGTCATAACCACGGTGCGTTGCCAGGTCAAAGGCTACGGAGAGTCCTTTTTGACCGGCAGCAAGGTTTCTTCTGTAAAAAGCATTGGATTCTTCTGCGGTGGAAAAACCAGCGTATTGGCGGATAGTCCACGGTCTTACGGCATACATCGTGGCATAAGGACCTCTTAGAAAAGGAGGAACACCCGCCGAGTAGCCGAGATGAGGTAGGTCTAAATTAGCTGGCTTTTCAACGGCATTAAACACCTCTGAATAGTTCTTACCTTCAGTGACAGGCGAGCCAAGTCTAGACCAGACAAGTTTTGCCAATTGATCCGTTAGCGCTTCTATGAAATAGGAGCCATTGGCTAGACTTTGTATGCTCGTTAGATTGGATTCGTGACGAATGAGATTGCCAATATTTCGGCTCACCCGATGTGCACCATTGGCAGCCCAGGAGGACTCTCCGGGGTGAAAGGTAATGCTGTCAGTGCCACCAATGATAGCAGCTATACCTCCGGTAGTTTGCTTCAGTAAATGGTCTCCTTCATTATGACCGGCCTTTGGTTCACAATGAATTCGAATTTCCTGATTCCGCCCCTTGATTTTGGCGAGACCTGCTGCGAGTAGACGTATCGTTCTTACTTTGGCTAGCTCATGAAAAAAATCACTTCCTATTGGTAAAATCAGCGTTTGATCGAAACCATATTGATGTATTTGCTCTATGGCTTGAACGATCTGCTCATCGATACTTTCATCAGAAATAACCACTCCTTGCTGGAATGATTTATCAGCTGAGGTTGCGTTGATTCCAAACCCTGTAATTGGTTGATTTAGGGATATGGGGTCTCCTGAATTTTCAAAGGCGATTTTACAATGTTCTGGTTCAATACCCGACAGGAGCTCATTGATTTTTAAGGTTGAGAGATTTCCTTTGAACAGGACTCCTTCACATCCGTTCATCAAGGCCGCTTTGGCATGCTGATTTGCTTCTTTCTCACTGTCGATAAGCACTCGCTCATATTGCACCCAGGGATTAGTGCTCGGAGGTAGGTGCTTAGCGATATATGCCACATTTTGGCTGTTCGACTCATCGTAGTAACAGGCTAGATTTATGTCATTGACAGAAGACCACTTGAGGACTTCATCAGGATCATCTCCTTTCAGTAACTTGCTAGCTGCAGTTTTCCACTCGGAATAGGGTGTGTATGGGAATTCAGAAAAATTGGGGTTGTTGTTTTTCATGGTATGCAAATCTACGAATCATGGCTTAGTGCCAGTGAAAATTCGCTTGAAAAAATCTACTTGCATTTTTCGAAGAAAATTAAAGGTAAACCCCCTAATTTGTAGAGAATAAAAGGATTATAAAAAGTCAAGGACAAATGTCATTTTTTTCTTAAAATATTTATCTACAATTTTGATGTCCCCCTATTCTGAAGGGGAGTCTTTTTTGGTCTTATTTCCGAATAAAATACAAATCGCCGATGCATGTAGAAACATGGGAAAAATGCCTCTTGTTCATCAGAGAGCGCATTCCTGCTCAGAGTTTTTCAACCTGGTTTGAACCGATTCAGCCAATCAAGCTTCACAATGAAGTGTTGACCATTCAAGTGCCGAGTCAGTTTTTCTACGAGTGGTTGGAAGAGAACTACGTGCATTTACTTAAGCAAGCGATCAAATCACAGATTGGTGAGAATGGAAGATTGGAATATTCTGTTGTAGTTGACAGGGGTGATGAAACTGTAAAACCAACTACTGTGAATGTCTCAGGTGGCAGTAACAGCCACAATAAGAACCGGGTGAATGGGTACGATGCCTACAAGAATCCTGATTTTTATCAGGAGCTTAAAAATAATTCGAACCTTAATGCATCTTACCGTTTTGAAAATTTCATAGAAGGCGACTGTAATCGGTTAGCGAGATCTGCTGGTTTTGCAGTAGCTCAGAAGCCGGGAATCACTTCTTTTAACCCATTGATGTTTTATGGAGGAGTTGGCCTTGGTAAGACTCATCTGGTGCAGGCCATTGGTAATGAAATCATCTCCAGTAATAACAATAAGAAAATAATCTACGTAGCGTCTGAGAAGTTTACGAATCAGTTTATTGAGGCGCTTAGAAATAACAATCTTCAGGATTTCATCAATTACTACAAAGAGGTTGATGTGTTGATTCTTGATGATGTGCAGTTTTTAAAGGAAAAGGAGAAGACTCAGGAAATCTTCTTCCATATATTCAATCACCTGCATCAAGGAGGTAAGCAAATCATCATGACTTCTGATTGTGCACCTAAAGACCTTAAAGGGTTGCAGGAGCGATTGGTGTCTCGATTTAAGTGGGGATTGACAGCCGACCTTCAGGCTCCGGATTTTGAGACCAGAATGGCTATCATTCAGACCAAGATGCAGGCTGATGGTATTAGTATTCCAGACGAGGTGATTGAATACATCGCTTACACGGTAGATACCAATATCAGAGAGCTTGAGGGAGTAGTGATTTCACTGATTGCTCATGCATCATTAGCCAAATCACAAATAGACCTTGAGCTTGCTAAGCAGATCTTGAAAAACATAGTGACCGATATTGATTCGGAAGTTGGTATAGACTATATCCAAAAGACGGTATCAGATTACTTCAAGGTGAGTTTGGAAGACTTGAAGGCCAAGACAAGGAAGAAGGAAATTGTTATTGCGCGGCAGGTAGCTATGTATTTTTCTAAAGACTATACCAATCACAGCCTCAAGTCAATTGGGTATCATTTTGGAGGACGGGATCATTCTACTGTAATTCATGCAGTTCAGTCCGTCAATGACATGATCGATACCAATGCCAAGTTTCGATTTGCCATCGACGAACTAAAGAAAAAGCTGAAAATCAGAACGGCTGTCGCTTAAAAACGATACGGATAGTAGACTTTACGCCCTCGCTTGTCTATTCCGGCGATGATCACTCGTCCCTGAATTCTTTCCAGAATGTCTGCAAACTCTTGTGGTGATTCTATCAAAGTGTTGTTGATATTGGTAACGATAAACCCTTCAGGAATGCCCAGTTCTGCAAATGGACCTGTTCGCTTATAATCCACCACTTTTATTCCATTGCGAAGACCCAGGAGGTCTCTTTCTACTTTAGAAACACTTTCAAAGCGTGCTCCGAGCCAATCGGAGGTGTATATTGCTCGCTTGATGATCCCAGTTCCGCCTTCTCTGTTGGTGAGAGTGAGTTTCTTTTGGAGAGTCTTGCCTTCTCTTTCCACAGCCAGGTTAAGTTCATCTCCAGGATACAGATTACCGACGAGTTCCTCCAAGTATGCTTTGCTCTCTATCTGCTTGCCATTGATGGACCGAATCACATCTCCTTTTTCCAGATTGCTTTTAGCAGCAGCTCCATCGCGCTGAACATTAGCTACGATTACGCCTGATAGGTTTTGAAGTTCCATTTTATCGGCCAACTCACTGTTGATGTCAATGAATTCAGCACCAGTAAAAGCCTTTTGCACTTCTCCGTAACGTTTGATGTCTTCGTATACCTTTTTGACAATATTGGCAGGTACAGCAAATCCGTATCCTGCATAGGTGCCGGTTCGGGAAAGAATGGCAGTATTAATTCCAACCAGTTCACCTTGTGTGTTGACAAGGGCACCACCGCTATTCCCAGGGTTGATCGCAGCATCCGTTTGGATGAATGACTCAATTGGAAACTTATCCTTTAGGATGTTAATGTTTCGACCTTTAGCACTGACAATTCCAGCAGTGACTGTGGATGTTAAGTTAAATGGGTTTCCCACGGCCAAAACCCATTCACCAACACTCACATTGTCCGAATTACCAAATACGATGGGTGGTAGACTGCTGACGTCTACCTTAATGACTGCCAGGTCTGTACTCGGGTCAGTGCCCACTAATTCAGCGTCATATGTTCGTTTGCCATGGACCACTTGAATGCGGTCCGCATTATCTATTACGTGATTGTTGGTAACGATAAAGCCGTCCTTAGAAAGGATTACACCAGAACCACTTCCGATTTGTTGAGAGTTTCTTGGCTCAAAAAACCAGTCAAGCCAACTGCCAGTACGGTATTCGTACTCACTCAGTGTCTGGATAAATACCACGCTGGATTGACTCTTATTGGAAGCGAGTACAAAATCCTCACCGGCCATGGGCATCACTGCACTTGAAGTCAGGGTGGGAGTAAATCCAGGAATGCTTTCAGGCTCATTCCCAGCTTGGATTATCTTGTTTTCTGAAGACTGCTTACTGAACCGAGAGTCTACAAGTTCGATGGTGATAAAGCTGCCAATAAGAGCAGAAAGTAAACTGGATGCAACTACTATAAAGATTGTCGATTTTTTCATGGTCGTTTCTATTTAGAAAACCTCACTTGAACATTCATCATATTATATGCCAAAAGGAGAAAAAGGTTATGTTAAATAACGCAAAAAATTAAACTGTGATGACGTTCGAATGGTTTGTTAGGAATTAGAAGCTTCATTTAGTTATTTTGGGGCAACACAAAGAATTCTATGGGATTTAGGTCAGTTCTCAGTAAGCCTTTTGCGGCATACATTAATAAGCAAACCAAGCAATGGTCTGCGGATGCTGGAGGCTATCAACATAAGATATTTAAGGAGATTGTCTCCAAGGCAAGTAACACGTCATTCGGTAGCGATCATGGGTTTTCTGATATTAAATCGTATGATGATTTCAAAAAGCAAGTTCCGGTAAAGGACTATGAAGGTCTATCGCCCTATGTAAAACAAATACTTGCGGGTGAGTCTGATGTGCTTTGGCCGGGAAAACCGGCTTATTTTGCCAAAACTTCAGGAACCACAAGTGGAACCAAGTATATTCCAATAACAAAGGAATCGATTCCTAATCATATTAATTCTGCTCGAAATGCTCTTTTATCTTATGTTCATGAAAGCGGAAAAGCGAAGTTTTTAGATGGTAAATTAATTTTCTTGTCCGGTGCGCCAACGCTTGATCAGACTGCAGGCATTCATACCGGGCGGCTTTCAGGAATTGTTAACCATCATGTACCAGGATATCTGCGTACGAATCAGATGCCGACCTACGAGACAAATTGCATTGAAGATTGGGAGACGAAAGTAGATACGATTGTCGAGGAAACATTTAATCAGGACATGACACTGATTTCAGGTATTCCGCCCTGGGTTCAGATGTATTTTGACCGGTTGAAGGAAAAAACGGGAAAACCAATCAAGGATATTTTTCCCAACTTCGAGATGTTCGTTTATGGAGGTGTGAATTTTGAGCCATATCGAGCGAAGTTGTTTGAGACCATTGGGAAAACCATTCCTTCTATCGAAACGTATCCTGCATCCGAAGGCTTTATCGCATACCAGGACTCTCAGGAAGAGCCGGGTCTTTTGCTGTTGGCTAATAGTGGCATTTTCTTTGAGTTTATTCCCGCAGATGAGTATTTCAATGATAACCCTACTCGACTATCCATTGACCAGATAGAACTTGGTGTTAACTATGCGTTGATTATTAATAGCAATGCCGGTTTGTGGGGATACTCGATTGGTGATACAGTAAAGTTTATTAATAAGGATCCTTATCGATTGTTGGTAACTGGTCGAATTAAGCACTTTATTTCTGCTTTTGGTGAACACGTAATCGGAGAAGAAGTAGAGCAGGCGATGAAGGCCACCTGTCAACAATATCCTGAAACAGAACTGGTAGAATTTACGGTGGCGCCAAATGTGACCCCTAAAGAAGGATTGCCACTGCATGAATGGTACGTTTCTTTTGCAAGTGAACCGTCCGATTTAGTAGCTTTCGAAAAAGAGTTAGATTTGCAGCTTCGTAAACGAAATACGTATTACGACGACCTGATCACAGGCTCGATTTTGCGACCGCTGGATATTGTGAAACTGCGCGGAGATGCCTTTATTGAATACATGAGATCAATAGGTAAATTAGGGGGGCAAAATAAAGTACCGAGACTGTCAAATGACCGAAAAATAGCTGATGATATCATTCAGTTTAAACTATGACAACAACCCAAACAAGCTTCATCTTTAATGGATAAGATCAAGAATCTGGCTATTCTAGGGTCCACTGGTTCAATCGGCACGCAAACTCTGGAGGTCGTTGATAAGCATCCCGATCGATTTGGCATAGAAGTACTTACTGCCCAAAACAACTGGGAGTTGCTTGTAAAGCAAGCCATCAGATACCAACCCAACACGGTCGTCATCGTCAATGAGGATCATTACGAAGCGGTTTTTGCAGCATTGGATAAACTCGACATCAAAGTATACGGAGGAGAGAATGCCTTGAGCCATGTGGTTCAGATGGAATCTGTAGATACAGTTCTCACCGCTTTGGTCGGGTATTCGGGGCTTCTACCCACCATTAAGGCAATCGAAAGTGGGAAGGATATCGCCTTAGCAAACAAGGAAACGTTGGTCGTGGCTGGTGAACTGGTAACCAAGCTGGCAAAACAACATAAGAGCAACATCTTGCCGGTTGATTCTGAACACTCTGCCATATTTCAGTGCATCGTAGGTGAATATGCTAACCCTGTTGAAAAGCTTATTCTCACAGCATCTGGAGGTCCATTCAGAGGAAAGAAGCGGAAGGAGCTAACCCAAATAAAGAAAGAGCAGGCATTGAAACACCCCAACTGGGAAATGGGTGCAAAAATTACGATTGATTCAGCTACACTGATGAATAAAGGGCTGGAAGTGATTGAAGCTAAATGGCTTTTTGGGACGTCTTTGGATCAAATAGAAGTGGTCGTTCACCCACAGAGCATCATTCATAGCATGGTCCAGTTTGAGGATGGATCCATAAAAGCGCAACTCGGATTGCCGGATATGCGTTTGCCCATTCAGTATGCGTTGACGTTTCCAGAACGATTCAAAGCAGATTACCCAAGATTCGATTTTGCACAGTATCCGCAGCTCACATTTGAAAAGCCTGATACAGAGACATTTCGTAACTTGCAGTTGGCTTATGATGCCATTGGTAAAGGAGGAAATCAACCTTGTATTCTCAATGCGGCCAATGAGATTGCAGTAAGTGAATTTTTAAAAGATAAGATTGGTTTTTTAGAAATATCAGACGTGATTGCGGATTGTCTCGCAAAGGTGTCTTATGTGAAAGAACCAGGATTGGAAGATTTTATTAATACAGATAAAGAAACTCGAATTAAAGCAATAGAATTAATTAAGTAGATGGAAGGAATAATAATGACTGCTCAGCTTTTGCTGGGGTTATCCATTTTGGTGGGGCTTCACGAGCTGGGGCATTTGTTGGCGGCCAAAGCATTTGGCATGAGAGTAGAGAAATATTCTATTGGTTTTCCACCAAAAATTTGGGGAAAGCAAATCGGTGAGACAGAATATTCGATTGGAGCAATACCCTTAGGCGGATTTGTGAAAATCACTGGTATGATTGATGAGTCCTTGGATACCAAGACCCTAAGTGCAGAACCAGAGCCGTGGGAGTTTAGAGCTAAGCCAGCCTGGCAGCGACTGATCGTGATGCTCGGAGGTATCATTGTCAATGTGATAACGGGTGTGATCATATTCATTACACTGGTTTATTCTCAAGGCGAGAACTACATATCTAAGGAAGAATTGAACAAACATGGGATCGTCGCCTATGATCTGGCCGAGCAGCTAGGCCTGCAGACTGGTGATAAGATGATCAATATCAGCGGTCAGGATTTTGATAAATATAGTGATTTGCGAAGCCCTGATGTGCTGTTAAGCACCAATGGTTACTATACTATCGAGCGAAATGGGGAGTTGATGAAAATTCAAATTCCCAACGACTTCATCGATAAGTTCTCAGATAAAAACGTAGAGTTTTTCAGCTTCCGAACACCGTTCATTGTAGGTAAAGTAGCGGAAGGAAGCAATGCAGAAAAAGCAGGGTTACAAGATGAAGACAAGTTTATTTCCTTAAACGGTTATGAAATTGCGTATTTTGATCAGTTTAGCAGTATGCTTGATACTCTAGCAGGTACCACTGTTCAAGCAAAGGTGCTAAGAGACGGAAAGCAGGTTGATTTATCAATCGACGTGGCTGAGGATGGGACATTAGGCTTCATGACTGCCCTTGACAAAGACAGACTCAATTATTCACACAGAGATTTCACGCTCGGTGAGGCTATGGTGGATGGAACAGCACAGGCGTTCAATGTCGTTTTCTATAACATCAAAGCATTTGGTAAAATGTTCTCTGGCGATGTTTCACCTTCTAAATCTCTGTCGGGACCAATCGGTATCGCGCAGTTCTTTGGAGGTCAGTGGGACTGGGCTAACTTCTGGAGAATAACAGGATTACTATCCATGGTACTTGCGTTCATGAATTTACTACCGATACCAGCGTTGGATGGTGGTCATGTGATGTTCTTAACATGGGAAATTGTGACTGGCAGAAAGCCTAGTGATAAGTTTCTTGAAAATGCACAAAAGGTTGGAATGGTACTGTTGCTAGGTTTGATGACCTACGCTATTTTCAACGATGTATATAAATTATTCTAAAGATGTCAGGAGGAGGGCTTAGTTGCCTTCCTCTTCTTCTACTGCTTGAGAGCCCTCGCGGTAAATTTCGAACTCCACTCTTCGGTTAATTGCTTTCGCCTCTTCGGTATCTTCCACAATAATCGGTTTGGTACTACCATAACCTTCCCATTCCACCCGATCTGGAGATACACCGGCGAAATCCACCATGTAATCACGAATGTTTTTTGCCCGTTCTTTGGATAGCTGTAGGTTGAAATCGTTCGATCCATAAGAATCTGTATGACCAGATATTCTTAGTTTAAAGTCTGGATTGTCATACAGGAAGTTGACGATTTTATTTAGATCGGCATACATCTCTTTTTTGAGTGAAGACTTACCATTATCAAATTCAATGGTTTCAAACTTTACTCGGCTCGCTAGTGGGTCAGTGACTTTTCTCAATTCGGTAGGGCCATTTAAAAAGAACGCATCCTCAATTCTAAAGAAGTCATCACCTTGAATTATAAGTAGGTAATTGCGTTCGTTAATTAGGTCAAACTCAAAACTGCCATCATCTTTAAGATATTTTGGAGCTACTTCGATTCCTTCATCCAAATCAATAATCGAGACAATTCCTTTAAAAGGTTTTCCGGTGATCGAGTCGGTTAAAGAGCCCTTCACCCGTGTAGTTGCTAATGGCTGAGCTGACATAGGAAGTGGGAATGAGTAAATGTCTTGCTTGTTAAGGTCTCTGCTAATGGATCTGGCGTAGAAGAGCAATTCAGATTGATTGTCAATGGTGAAATAATATTCACTTCCTTTTCCATTGACCAACGGACCTATATTGACCGGTTCGGACCAGTAGTCATTAATGAGATGCGATTTATAAATGTCGTATTCTCCAAAGTTGTAGAGTTGTCCATTAGATCCAAAATAGAGGACATCATAGACCGGATGGTAGAAAGGACTTACATCATTGTTTCTGGTGTTAATGATTGGGCCCATGTTTCGTGCTCTTTGCCAATTGCCATTTTTGTCTTTGGAAGTAAAATAGATATCGGAGAGCCCAAATCCACCAAGCCGGTCTGAAGCGAAGTAGAGGGTGTCTTCGGTATGTGATAGCGAAGGGTGCGAGTCCCAGCTTAAGCTATTGACGTTCGATCCCAGGTTTTTAAGGTTTCCCCAGGTGCTATCTGCAGAAAGCTGAGCGGAAAACAAGTCACAGTCTCCATAGCACGCGGCACAATCACATCTGGAAAAATAGATGGTCTGGCCATCGCGAGTTAATACGGCAGACCCTTCCTTATATCTTGAGTTTAATTCATTCAGTTCTTGAGCCTGTGTCCAGTTGCCATAATCATCTTTGATACTGAAGAAAAGGTCTTCATTGAAGGTACGTCTGATCGTAAAGTCCACATCGTTACGCTGTGAAGTGAAAATCAACACATTGTTCTGAATATTGAGTGAAGGGGCATAGTCCGCCTTGTTGCTATTGATTTCCTTGCCCATGTTGAGCAATATGCCACGTGGGGGACGCAGCGTGTCAATCAACTTACGGTACTCTACCAACTCGTAGTAATAATCAAGTGGGACGTACAGGTCAGCTTCCTGTTGGTTGAGCGAGTCATAATAGAGTTCAACTTCCCGAATATTGATCCCTGTATAGTGATGTCGCAACACCAATCGATACAAGTGTTTGGCTTCTATCGGATCTCCAAATAACTCAGTTAGTTTAGCCAGTCTCCAAATTAGCCGTGTGTCTTTGTAGAAATTCTGAATACCAAAATTGGACACATATTCTTTTAGCACCTCGTAAAGCTCTTCCCATTCTTTGGCCTGATCTAGTTTTCGGATTTGCTTTAGCTTGTCTTCGTTGTAGTAATCCGTTTTTTTATTGATGTTTTTGAAATCATAAATATTAAGGATGATATTCGAAGGCAGGGAGTCCGTATTGATCTTTTTAGTGACAATTCGCTGCGCAGACAAAGGCTGCGATAAACAGGCGATACATACGATGGTGAAAAATATTCGCATTTAGGCTTTAGATCATCCAACATGCCGAATCGGCAGTTTTAAACAAATCTGGTTAAAGATAATACCATTTATGGCACAGTCGCTAATTTGGCACAGCTATTGACCCATATATGAACAATCTTTTATAAGTTGAAATCAATGGCATTGACTGCCATAATGACACGATATATATGTTTGACGAGAATTCTAGTGAACCCATTCTTCTGACAGATTACATTGATGATGAATCGGGTGAATTGATTCAATTGGTAGCTGAGGACGATGAGGAGCCGTTAGGAGATGACGATCTGCCAGATGAATTACCCATATTACCTATTAAGAATACGGTACTTTTTCCAGGCGTAGTAATCCCGATTACAGTAAGTAGAAACAAGTCCATTAAGTTGGTTAAAAAAGCCTATAAGGGGGATCGTATCATCGGAGTGGTGGCTCAAAAAAGTCACCAAAAGGAAGAGGCTTCTTTCGGTGATTTGTATGGTGTAGGTACTATAGCAAGGATTTTGAAGATGTTGGTCTTACCTGATGGTAATACTACAATCATCATTCAGGGCCGTCAGCGTTTTGCTCTTGGCTCTGCGATTCATGAGGATCCTTTTTTGAAGGCCAGCTATAGGGTTATTGAAGAGAAGGACGACATCACAGAAGATGAGATGAAAGCGATCACCAGCTCCCTAAAAGAGGCTGCTTACAAGGTGATGAAGCTAAATCCAGAGATTCCTAAAGAAGCTCAAGTGGCTTTGGAAAACATACAGAGCTACACTTTTCTGACGCATTTTCTTTCGTCTAATGTCAATGCAGATGTGTCTGACAAACAGAAACTTCTGGAAACGGATGAGCCTAAGGCAAGAGCAGAAATGCTACTTCAGTTTATGCTCAAAGACATACAAATGCTGGAGCTAAAACAAGAGATTGCTAGCAAGGTGCATTCAGATATCGATCAGCAGCAAAAGGAATACTACCTCAGACAACAAATGAAGGTGCTGCAAGACGAGCTGGGACAGGATGGGCCAGATCAGGAGATCAACGCTCTGAGACAAAAGGCGAAAGATAAGAAGTGGCCTGACGAAGTGAAAAAGCACTTTGTCAAAGAATTGGATAAAATCAGTAGGATGAATCCTGCCGCTGCTGAATATCCTGTTGCGATGAGCTATGCAGAACTACTGGTAGATCTGCCTTGGCAGGAAGGAACTGAAGATAATTTTGACTTAAAGCACGCACGAAAGGTTCTGGATAGGGATCATTTTGGTTTGGAAAAAGTCAAGGAGCGAATATTGGAATACCTGGCGGTTAGAAAATTGAAGAATGACCTCAAAGGACCCATTCTTTGCTTATATGGACCTCCGGGTGTTGGTAAAACGTCATTAGGTAAATCCATTGCAGATGCTCTTGGACGTAAATACGTTCGGATGGCGCTTGGTGGAGTTCACGATGAAGCGGAGATTCGAGGACACCGTAAGACGTACATAGGGGCTATGCCCGGAAAGATTATTCAGAACATCAATAAGTCTAAGAGTTCCAACCCAGTGTTCATTTTGGATGAAATAGATAAGGTGAGCTCGGATTTCCGTGGAGATCCTTCCAGTGCACTTTTGGAAGTGTTGGATCCAGAGCAAAATAGCACCTTCAAGGACAATTACCTTGAAGTCGACTATGATCTGTCTAAGGTTTTGTTTATTGCTACAGCAAACTCTTTGGAGACCATTCAGCCTCCTTTGCGAGATCGAATGGAGATCATTGATATCACCGGGTATACTTTGGAGGAAAAGGTGGAAATAGCGAAGAAACACCTCATTCCAAAACAACGAGGTGAGCATGGATTGAAAGCCAAAGATGTTGCTTTTGATCAATCTGCCATCACCAAATTAGTGAATGATTACACCAGAGAATCAGGAGTAAGGAGCTTGGAACGTAAAGTTGCGGCGGTGATTCGGAATGTGGCTAAGTCCATAGCCATGGAAGAAGAATACGAAACTAAAATCAATGCCGAACAGGTTCGCAAAATTCTTGGAGCGGAAGATTTTGACAAAGAAGCTTACGAGGACAACAAGACGCCTGGCGTAGTGACGGGGTTGGCCTGGACACCGGCAGGTGGAGATATTTTGTTTATTGAAACCAGTTTGAGTCGCGGTAAAGGAAAACTGACGCTATCAGGACAGCTGGGAGATGTGATGAAGGAATCAGCTATGACGGCTCTTTCTTATCTAAAAACACATGCGGCTACATTGGGTATCGATTATCGGGTATTTGAGCACTATGATTTACATGTCCACGTTCCTGCTGGAGCCATTCCTAAGGATGGGCCCAGTGCAGGAATTACGATGTTGACCTCTCTTGCCTCCGTCTACACACAGCGTCTGGTGAAGAAGAAGCTGGCAATGACCGGTGAGATTACCTTGCGTGGTAAAGTATTGCCTGTAGGAGGTATCAAGGAGAAGATCCTGGCTGCCAGAAGAGCAGGTATTAAGGAAATCATCATGTGCGAACGAAATAAAAAGGACCTTGAGGAAGTTAATGAAAAGTATATCAAGGGACTTACCATTCATTTTGTAGGTACTGTTCAGGATGTTTTAGATATTGCTTTATTAGAGCAAAAGGCAAAAGACCCTTTGAATTTCATACTTCCCGAACCAGCTAAATAAGCATTGAGGTTACTGACTGTTATATTCGTTATTCTGAGTGGTCCGGTATTCGGACAGTTCAATACTTACCAGAGTGTTAATACTCCTTTTGGTGCACGAAATGCTGCGCTGGGTGGGCGTGTGATCTCACTGGCGGATGGCGACTTAATGCAGTTTGTTCACAATCCATCTGTTCTTGATTCAGTGGGAATTGGAGCAGCAGCCCTCACCTATAGTCCGTATTTTGCAGGTATTCATGGGTTTCAAGGAAGTTATAATCATTCGTTCAAAAAGATCGGCGGAATGGCCATTGCCATTTCTTACATGGATTACGGTGATTTTACTCAAACCGCAGCCAATGGTGATGAAGAAGGTGAGTTTACCGCGGATGATCTGATGATTGTAGTTGGAAAAAGCCATCATATTGGAAGTTTTTCTTTGGGGGCCAACCTTAAATATGCTAGAAGTGGGATTGCAGGTTATGGCTCATCGATGCTTCTAGGTGATTTTGGAGGAATTTATCGAGCTCCTGGTACTGACTGGACTATAGGAATCGTATTTAAAAATTTCGGGGTGGTCTTTGATCAGTATACTGATTCTGGACTTAATGTGCCATTTGATGTCCAGATTGGTACTTCAATCAAACCAGAACACATGCCATTTCGTTTCAGTATTTCGGCATATAACCTTACGGAACAGGAATTGTATTTTCAGGATGAAACTGATGTGAGTACGTCACGATCAGTGGAAATTGCTGATCGATTTTTGCGGCATATCACAGTTGGGACAGAGCTAATCATTTCTGATGGCCTTCAGTTTCTTTTGGGGTACAACCACCTGAGACGACAAGAACTTAAGGTTAACGACAATGGGTACGGTGCCGGGTTTAGTTTTGGGCTGAAGCTCGCCATCAAGCAATTTGAAATCAGGTACTCACATGCCACGTATCACTCGGCGGGTGGTACAGATTTTTTTACATTACAGACTAATATTAATTCCTTCAAAAAGGTATTGTAGATATGAATAAGAATTTGACTCCAAGGCAAATTGTAGCCGAACTTGATAAATATATAATTGGTCAGAATGATGCCAAGCGAAACGTGGCAATAGCGCTACGGAATCGTTGGAGAAGAATGAATGTGAAGGCTGATATACAAGGCGAAATCGTGCCGAATAACATATTGATGATTGGTGCGACCGGGGTTGGTAAAACAGAAATCGCGAGAAGACTGGCTCATCTGGCAGATGCACCATTCACGAAAGTAGAAGCTTCCAAGTTTACTGAAGTAGGATATGTGGGTAGAGATGTCGAAAGCATGATCCGCGATTTAGTGGAGCAAGCCGTGGATATGGTGAAGACCGCTAAAAAAGAAGAGGTAAAAGAAAAGGCTAAAGAAATAGTAGAAGGTCTTATTTTGGATGCATTAATTCCACCGTTAAAAGGTTCTCCAACGCCTCATGCATCTGGTATGGGTAAAGATCAACCTGAAGACGAGCGCGAACTGAATGAAAAAACACGTGAACGTTTTCGTGAAAAAATTCGGGATGGAGAAATGGACGATCGCAAGATTGAAATTGATGTGAAGCAATCATCATCTCCAGGTATGGGTATGGTAGGAGGAGGCATGGACGAAGCTTCCATGATCAACCTTCAGGAAATGCTGGGAAACATGCTTCCAAAGAAGACGAAAAAGCGTAAGGTAACCATCGCTGAAGCTCGTAAAATCTTATTGGAAGAAGAGTCATCCAAGCTGATCGATATGGATGAGGTGAAGGAGGAAGCGCTTAGGAAAACTGAGAATACAGGGATTGTATTTATTGATGAGGTGGATAAAATCGCTGGCAATTCACGTGGAGGGCAAGGTGGTCCGGATGTAAGCCGAGAAGGTGTGCAGCGAGATATGCTGCCTATCGTGGAAGGAAGTGCGGTGACTACTAAATACGGAATAGTCCATACAGACCACATACTTTTTATAGCAGCAGGTGCATTTCACTTCAGCAAGCCTTCCGATTTGATTCCTGAGATGCAGGGACGTTTTCCGATTAGAGTGGAGCTTGACAATTTAACAAAAGCTGATTTCCTCAGTATTTTGAAGGAACCAAAGAATGCTTTGACCAAACAATACATTGCCTTGATCAACTCCGAGGATGTACAGCTAAGTTTTCAGGAAGAAGCACTAGAGCGTTTGGCGGAAATAGCCTTCCAGATTAACGAGGAAGTTGAAAACATTGGTGCGCGAAGATTGCATACGGTCATGAGCAAACTACTCAATGATATCTTGTTCGAAATTCCAGATACCATCGGGCCAAATGCCAATATAGTTGTAGACAGAGCTTTGGTAGAGGAGAAGCTGAGCGGTTTGGTCAAAGACAAAGATTTGAGCCAGTATATCCTTTAAGTGTTTAGGCTACTGCCTGCTTTTCCCTGGCTGTGGCCATTTCATAATCTTCGTCATAATCGACGCGGATTGTCCCAAACATGCGGTCCCAGACCAAAGTGTACAGTCCGTAGTTGCCATGAAACTTTTTGTGGTGTTGATTGTGCGCTACTGATGTGTTTATGTACTTACCGATTTTAGTTTTATGAAATCCTCTTGGAAAAAGTTCATACCCTAAATGCCCATAAACATTGTAGATGATTTGAAAAATCATAAACAGAACAATAACCAGGGGATGTGTCGGAACAGTGAAAACAAGTATGGGGATGATGAGCGTCTCTATAACTGCCTCGATTGGATGAAATGCATAGGCTGTCCAGGGTGAAGGGTTGGTTGATAGGTGATGCGTTTTATGAACCGACTTAAATAGTGAAGGATGGTGCATCGCCCGATGGGCCCAGTAGAAGTAAAAGTCGTGAATAACAAATATGGGAATGACGGTTAACACCCAATACCACATGGGTTTTGCCTCCCAATCATAAAAGAGCAAATTAAAGTCCTTAAAAGTCCGGAAACTCAGGTGAGCAATGACAGTAAAGATTGCTACCGTAATCAGAGAATACATTAAGTCACGACGATAATCTGACGATTTAGGAAATTTTGATTGGATTTTTTTGAAAGGCAATCGATTCTTAAAAAGCAGATAAAAGAGTACGAAAGCAATGCCCGCAGCTAGTAGATACCGGATGCCTATCTTATAATAAGTGTGAGGAAAACTTGAGATAAACTCGTCCATGGTAGAAAGATACTCTCAAGACGGATCAAAACAAAGAGATGCCCAGCTTGGTCGTCAGCAATTCCAGGAAGTAAAGAGCCTTACGAGGATTTCCTTTTGGATTGAGAGGAGGCGTATAAACTGCTACGCTAAACTCTCCGGGGAGGACGGCAATCACGCCACCACCTACACCACTTTTTCCCGCCAGTCCTACTCTAAATGCAAACTCTCCGGCCTCATCATAAAAACCACATGTCAGCATCAGTGCATTGATGCGTTTGGTGAGCCCTTTGTCGAGTACTCTGGTATTGTTATAATTGCAATGCCCGTTATTAGTTAGGTAAAGGAAAGACTTGGCTAACTGTCGGCAATCCATTTCTATAGCGCAGTGATCCGTGTAAACGTCAAGAAGATCATCTACACTATGTGTTAGGTTTTTATATGATTTAAGGAGGTAGGCACTCGCTCTATTTCTGCTGGAGCACTCCAGTTCAGATTGTTTCACCTTTGGGTTGACCACCACAGGATCTCCTCCAGACATATTCGAAATGAATTGTTTGATTTCACTTTTTGCATCGTCATAGAGACTCATTATAGAATCTGTAATGACGAGGGCACCTGGGTTGATAAAGGGGTTTCTTGGAATTCCATTTTCGTATTCGAGCTGTGCCAGGTTATTAAAAGGGTTGCCAGAGGGCTCTACGTTGACTCGTTTCCAAAGATCTACACCCATTTTGGAATAGGCCATCACCAGTGTTTGAACTTTAGAGATACTCTGAATGCTGAACGGCACGTTGCTATCACCACATTCGGCAATGTTTCCATGTTTGTCTACCAGGCATACGCCAAAGTAATTTGGGTTAACAGAGGCTAGTTCAGGGATGTAATCCGCTAGTTTGCCTTCAATCGGCATGGCTAGTACTTCTGAATATACCTCTTCGATGATTTCCTGATAGTCCATAGGCAAATCTGAGTAATTAAGCAGACTCGGCGAAGGTGTTCAATGAAAATCTAATTAGGGAGCCTTTTTGGAAGCACTAAAAACTTTCTAGACGCATTTTTGGATGTGATCTCTGCCCAGGCATCCACATCAAACTCGTATGCACACACACCTGAAGTCGGTAAATTATCCAGATACTCAGTACCTAACTCATTTGCCAAATCCGTAAAGCCCGGATTATGACCAAAAATGGCAATGGTATTTTTATCATCATCTTGCTCCTTCAGGATTTCAAGCAACTCCGAACTGCTGGTATGGTATAAGCCTTTGGCTAAGACAATTTCTTCTTCTGGATAACCCCATTCATCTGCTATAATCAGAGCGGTATACAGCGCCCTGCTAGCAGGACTGCTCAGCATTAAATCAGGAGTGCGCTCATTATCACTCAGGTATTTTCCTACACGTGGCGCATCACGCCTGCCCCGTACCCCAAGCGGCCTGTCAGCGTCGGGTAGATCAAAAGACCAGGAAGATTTTGCGTGACGAACGATATAGAGTGTTTTCATTGTTTGGGTCAATCTGGTATATAAAAATCAAATTTCAGGTCATTCATGCATTTGAAGTGACCTTTAGGGCATTTACCATATCCTAACTTGCTGCACGGCCTACAGTTTATTTTTTTATTTTCAAAAATGGTGAATTTAGTTCGATACGGATACATCCCAAATTCTGGAACGGTATTGCCCCAGATGGTAAAAATATCTTTTTTGAAGGCTGAGGCGATGTGCATCATGCCAGTATCCTGACTAAATACCCAACTCGCTTGCTTCACCAGAGACGCTGATTGATTTAAATTGAATTTGCCGCAAGCGTTAAAAACAATGGCTTTCTTTCCAAGCTCCTTCAGCCCCTTGTCGTAAATGGTAGGCTCTTCGTATGCCTTGAAGAACGTCTCTACAGCATTGCCAGTTGCGGCTTCTTCCTTGCCCCCAATCAGTACAATGGGTTTATTAATTCGGTCACAAAGCTCAATAATGCGATCTTTTGGTAGTTTTTTGGTGGCGTACTTTCCTCCAATGACCACAGCTGCAAATCCATTTTGATATTCTTTTGGAAGCCAGTTCAGTTCTACTTCGTCTTTTTCAGGTATGAAATAATCCAGTCCTAATTCATCCTGACCAATCCCCAGAGACTTCAAGGTAGCCATGTAGCGGTCCACAATATGTTGGTTTGGTAACAGGTTGATTTTAAAATTGGTGAGCAGCCATTTCTTCGCATTGAGTTTGTTGACACTCCTTGATTTAGTGGCAAGAATCCTTTTGATAATTAATGATCTCAGGTTATTGTGCAAATCGATAACCAAATCAAATTCTTCATGCCTGAGCTTTCGAGCGAACCCAAGAGTAGAGTCTGTTGATTCAACGAGGTGGAGTTTGTCAATGTATGGGTTTTCAGAGAGCACTGATTCGTATTCCTTTTTCGTTGCAAAATGCACTTCCTTCACCTGAGAGGATGTTTTAAGGTTTCGGATGACTGGGGTGGTGAGCACGATATCACCAATGGAAGAAAATCGCAGAATTAATATTTTCATTTGAATGGAAGATACAATGCCCGGCTTTTATTTACTAGATTTAGTTGATTAAGCGGAACAATTGTTTGATTAAACATGTCAGGTTTATAAGTACAGTACAGTTGCTACTTAATAAGGTTATTGAATTAGCCAAGTGTCTTATGAAGGTGAAAGGAATATTTATACTATTTTGTTTGATTTTGGTCGTGGGGCTTGATGCACAGCGAAAAAAGGAACGGGATACCAGTGCCATCATTCAGCAGCCAGGCAGAGTGGAGTTTAGCATATTTGACTATGCGATGCAATATCGAGTGATCAATGGTGAAGAAGATGGCTTGTTAGTTTATGTGGAGACCGAGGATCGAACAGATAATGCTTATAACTGGACGTTTAATAAGTTGGATACAGCCCTGAATCAGGTCTGGACCAGAATCTACCCTATTCCTTTTGATTCATACTTAGTCGGTATGGAATACCATGATGGAAAGTATTACTTGCTGTTCAATGCTTCTCGCTATCGCAATGAGGATTTACTGCTTTTAGAAATTGACTCGAAAGAGGGATCCTTCCAGCAGATTGAAATCAATACAGTATTTCCCATCCAGCTGACCTTTTTTGAAGTAATTGACAACAACGTCCTGCTTTCAGGGTATACCAATTTTCGACCTGTTTTGCTCACATTTAATCTTGATGTACAAAAGCCCCGCGTGGTACCCGGTTTTTATGACAATAAAAGTGATATACTAGATATAGTCATTGATGATGACGCCCACATGTTCACGGTGATTCAATCAGAAAAACTGCAGGGTAATCGGTTCACCATGAAGGCTAAAACGTTCACCTCTGATGGTGATTTAATTCAAAATAATGGCATTATTCCAGGGGATAAAAAGAGTTTGGTAGATGGGGCGAGTACCATTTTTTATGGTGGTTTTCAGTATATAGCAGGTACATTTTCCAAGAAAGCATCGCAGTACAGTAGAGGACTATATCTTTCCAAGTTTGTCAATGGACGGCAGCAGTTTATTAAATACCATGATTATGCTGATCTGACCAATTTTTTCGGATACATGAATGAGCGTCGAGAGCGTCGTATCAAGGAGAGAATAGAGCGGAAGAAGCAAAAAGGGAAGAAGCCAAAGTTCAGTTATCGTTTGTTAGTTCATGACATTATTCAGCGCGATGGGGAGTATCTGATGATTGCAGAAGCTTACTACCCACGTTATTCGAGTTATTCAGCGCCCGGTTCCTCTGGTGGCTTCAATTCTGGTTATAACTCCTACAACCCAAACTTTATGGGCTACAAATACACCCATGCAGTGGTGGTGGCTTTTGATCGAAATGGGAATATTATCTGGGATAATAGTTTTGAGGTCAATGATGTGGAAACCTATGCTCTGGAGGAGTTTGTTGTCGTTAATCATGAGAAGGATAAGACGATATTGATGTATCTGGAAGACAACACTATCCGCTCCAAAGTGGTGGAGGGTAATGAGATTTTTGAAGGCAAAACCTTCAATCCAGTCCGTCTGGCCTACGAGAAAGATGAAGTGAAATCAAGAGATCCTGAGATAGAAGGATTGAAAAGGTGGTACGGTGATTTCATGTATGCTTTTGGTGAACAGCGCATTCAGAATGAACAAGGCGAAGGCGGTAGAAATGAGCGACGAGTGTTTTACATCAACAAAATTACCTATAATTTGAATGTAGAAACGAATTAGGTTGTTGAAAAACCTAAAGACGCTAGGCAGGTTCAGTAAGATGGATTTATATTTGCGCCTGTCTGATCATGCAAAAACGACTCCTGTTCAACAGTAAGCTGCTCCAGATCACAATCAGTCGATTGTGTCAACACCTCATTGAAAATCACGGAAATTTCGATAATACAGTCATTTTGGGTATGCAGCCAAGAGGGATTTATCTAGCTGAACGTATCCGCAAGGAACTGGAAAAGGTGCTTGATATTAAAATGGAGCTTGGCTATTTAGACACCACTTTTCATCGAGATGATTTCCGTAGAAGAGATCATCCAATCACTCCCAACCAAACCAAGGTTCCTTTCTTAATAGAAGATAAAAAGGTCATCCTTATCGACGATGTATTGTATACAGGCCGCTCAGTTAGAGCTGCATTGGATGCGATGACCATGTTTGGGCGACCTGAGAAGGTGGAACTGCTGGTGCTTATTGATAGGATGTATAGCCGGGACATACCAGTGGCAGCAGACTATATCGGGAGGAAGGTAAATACCATGCCATCACAACGGGTATTAGTGGAATTGGTGGAGCAAGGGAAAAAGGACAATATTTGGTTAATGAACGAAGCTGAATGAGTCAGTTAAAAACAAAACATCTACTTGGAATAAAGAACCTCAGCAGTGAGGAAATTGAATTGATTTTTGAAACTGCCGATAATTTTAAAGATGTTTTAAACCGACCCATTAAGAAAGTGCCTTCATTGAGAGACGTGACGGTGGCCAATGTCTTTTTTGAAAACTCAACTCGAACGAGGCTGTCATTTGAACTGGCAGAAAAACGACTTTCAGCAGATGTCGTTAATTTTTCCAGCGCTAGCTCTTCGGTGAAAAAAGGAGAGACTCTTCTCGATACCGTTAATAATATTCTGGCGATGAAAGTAGATATGGTGGTCATGCGGCATAGCAGTCCAGGCGCGCCACATTTTTTATCGAAACACATCGATGCAAATATCATCAATGCAGGAGATGGCACGCACGAGCATCCAACACAGGCCTTGCTGGATACATTTTCGATCAGAGAACGGACTGGAGACGTAGCAGGTAAGAAGGTGGTTATTGTCGGTGATATTTTACATTCCCGAGTGGCCTTGTCCAATATTTTTGCACTACAGAAGTTAGGTGCTGAGGTGATGGTATGTGGCCCGGCCACATTGCTGCCAAAGCATATAGCCGAACTCGGAGTGAAAGTAGAGTTAGATATTCGTAAAGCACTGGAATGGTGCGATGTGGCTAATGTGTTAAGGATACAGCTTGAGCGTCAAAAAATGCGCTACTTTCCGTCTTTGCGAGAGTATTCCCTTTACTACGGCATCAACAAGCAGTTGTTGGAATCTCTGGACAAGGAGATCGTCATCATGCATCCGGGACCAATTAATCGTGGGGTAGAACTCACTAGTGATGTTGCCGACTCAGAGCATGCCATTATCTTGGATCAGGTAGAAAACGGAGTGGCCATTCGAATGGCTGTACTATACCTACTTGCAGGGGTTAAGGCTTAATCACTTAAACTGATTCACTCGAATATTTTTATCAGCTTTATTAGCTATTCAGGTTCTGCCGGATGTTTCCATCCGACAGTAAGGGAACCAATATACCCATCCATTCCAGCTTACCTGCCAGTATAATTGAATGGAGTGATCTGCATCAACTCTTGTTTGATCTCGTCCGATACGTCCAGCCCATTTATAAATACATGAAGTGTTTCTTTTGTAATCTTATCTCCAGTTCTAGTCAATGCTTTCAACGCTTCATAAGGATTTGGATAGGCTTCACGTCTTAAGATCGTTTGGATTGCTTCGGCCGCTACTGCCCAGTTGTCGTCCAAATCTTTTCGAATGGCTTCTTCATTGACCTCTAGCTTGTTAATTCCTTTTTTCAAGGAGCTAAGCGCTATCAAGGTATGAGCTACAGGAACACCTACATTTCTCAGTACGGTTGAGTCTGTCAGGTCTCTTTGAAGCCTTGAAATGGGGAGTTTAGCACTCAAGTGCTCAAATAAAGCATTGGCAATTCCCAGATTTCCTTCAGCATTTTCAAAATCAATCGGATTGACTTTGTGAGGCATTGCCGATGAGCCTACTTCGTGTGGATTGATTTTTTGTTTGAAATAATTCATAGCCACGTACTGCCACACATCTTTACTAAAGTCTAGTAAGATGGTATTAATACGTTTGATTGCATCAAATAGTGCTGCGAAGTGGTCATAGTGCTCAATCTGAGTAGTAGGAAAGCTTCTTTTGAGCCCTAGTTTTTCGGACACAAACTGATTGCCGAAAGCATGCCAGTCATTGTCTGGATATGCAACATAGTGTGCATTGAAATTACCAGTAGCACCACCAAACTTTGCCGCATAAACCGTGGAATCTAATAATCCCATCTGCTCATTAAGCCGGCTGACGAATACTTCGATTTCTTTTCCCAAACGGGTTGGTGAAGCAGGTTGCCCATGTGTCTTTGCTAGCATTGGAATCTCGCTCCATTGCTTTGATACCTTGCCGATGAGTTGGTGAATCTCTTGAAGAAATGGAATAAACACATCCACCAATGCATGTTTGGTAGAAAGTGGAATGGACGTGTTGTTAATGTCCTGCGAGGTTAGTCCAAAGTGAATGAATTCTTTGAATTCACTCAACCCAAGCGCATCAAATTTCTCCTTAATAAAGTACTCAACCGCTTTTACATCATGGTTCGTAACTTTTTCAATCTCCTTGATCTTGGTTGCATCAGCTTCTGTGAAGCTTTCATAAATGTCTTTTAGCTGAGGGAACTTGCTGTGATCAACATTTTTGAGCTGAGGAAGCGGAACTTCGCATAGTGCAATAAAGTAGAGCACCTCTACTTTTACCCGGTATTTTATCAGCGCATACTCAGAGAAGTATGGAGCTAATGATTCTACTTTATTTCTATATCGGCCATCAATTGGCGAGATCGCTGTGAGATCGTTTAGTTGCATGAAGTGAAATTTTGAGGATGCAAAAATAGCTGATTACAATAAACTTGTCAGGCAAAGCTCTGAGATTTACCTTTGCCCGACTTTAAAAAAGCAGGAAATATGGCCTTTGGATTTTTCAAGAAAAAAAAGAAAGAGAGTAACAAGGATAGCAGGTATCAAAACCTGGTTGTTAAGGAGGTAGTGAATATAGCTGAAGAAGCGGTTAATCTCGTTTTTGAAAAGCCAGAAGGGGAGTTTTCTTACAAACCAGGGCAGTTTATTACCATTATCAAAGAAGTGGAGGGGAAGAAAGTCAGAAGAGCTTACTCACTTTGTACCACGCCTTTTATCGATGAGTTTCCTGCTGTAACTGTGAAGCGAGTGCCAGGCGGTATTATGTCCAATCATTTGAATGATGCCATTAAGGCGGGTGACGAGCTCGAAATAATGGAGCCAATGGGCATGTTTACGACAGATTATACTTCCGCGTCCAAACGACATGTGGTATTTCTTGGAGGAGGAAGTGGGATCACACCACTTTATTCCATCTTACGCTCAGTGTTGCTGAAAGAGCCTGACAGCAAAGTGTCGCTGGTTTATGGTAATCGAAGTGAAGACTATATTATTTTCAAGGAAGCGCTATCCAAACTTCAGGAAGAGTATGGCGATCGATTTCAGTTAGTTCATATCCTGGAAGATAACAATGGATTTGCGTCTCATTCTGGTAGGCCTACCGCTGAGTCCATGCGAGATATAGTGGATGGATTGGGAATAGATAAGGCTACGGAGTTCTTTATTTGTGGGCCGGAGCCAATGATGAACATTGCATCTGAAGGCCTTAAGTTGCTGGGGATTGAAGATGAAAAGGTTCGAATGGAAAGCTTTGATGCAGGCAAGACTTCTCCTTCAGTAATAGTGGACAACAATACCAGTAGCGCTTCCGGTGGCAAAAGTGAAGTAACCATCATTATGGATGGTGAGGAACATACCGTAGAAGTAGATTCAGATACAGCAATTCTTGATGCAGGTTTAGATGCAGAGTTGGATATGCCCTATTCTTGTCAGAGTGGATTATGTACAGCTTGCAGAGCAAAGTGCCTGGAGGGGGAAGTCGATCAGGAAGATGCGCATGGGATCAGTCAGGCAGAAATGGATGAAGGCTACGTGCTATTGTGTGTAGGTAAACCAAAATCAGATAAGATCAAAGTAGAGATAGGATAGGGAGTTATTCCTTATCCTTTTTTGGTAGCCTGCCAGCTTCTTTCAGGGCCTTGTGGATCATCCACTCCAGTTGACCATTGGTACTTCGAAATTCATCAGCAGCCCATTTCTCTATAGCCTTTTGGATTTCTTCATCCATTCTCAGAACAAATGGTTTTTTCTTAGCCATAATTCGCCTCGTTCCAGTGTTGTTTTAATTCCTCTATGGCCCTAGCTAGCGCTTCTTTTTTTTGAGTTCCCAGCAGCAACTTATCGCCATTCTTGAAAACTAGTTGCAATCCCCATTTGCCTTTGATGTTAAGGGCTTTGCCATTTCCTGGGCTTATACGATACCCCCAACCTCCATATTCCAAAATGGGTTTGTATTTACGTACCTCCATGGACTTAATGTCACCTTTAGCTACTTTTCGTTTGCTTCTCACAAACGGGTAGTAGGAATAATAAAGATTCCTGTGATCTATTTCGATGATTAGGTTCATCACAGTAAACAGCCACTGAATTCCCCCCAATAAAACCAGGGTCCCCAGAGAGGTTATGATTAGTGCCGTATCGCTCATTGGATTATCGCCCCACGGTTCTCCAGAAATGATTTGTTTGCTAAGCCCAAAGGTAAAAGCACCAATGACTCCAAGGCTGATCACAGCCTGGAGCCACCAGAAAAACGTATTTCTGAAGGTTTGTTTTTCGGTATATAATAATTTGCCTTTCATGATTATTAATGATGCAAGGTTCCTGAATTCACCACGGGAGCAACATCTTTGTCAGCACAAAGGACAACCATCAAATTGCTGACCATCGCAGCCTTTTTTTCCTCATCCAATACGATCAACTGCTTTTGGTTTATTTGATCGAGCGCCATTTCCACCATGCTCACAGCACCTTCCACAATTTTGTGCCTTGCCGCTACGATGGCTGTGGCTTGTTGTCTGCGAAGCATTGCTCCAGCAATTTCTTCTGCGTATGCCAGGTAGCCAATTCGAGCCTCGAGAATTTCTATTCCCGCTATGGACAACCGCTCCTCTATTTCTCGCTCCAAATGTTCATTCACTTCATCCAGTCCAGACCTTAAGGTGATTTCCGCCTGAGCATCATCAAAGTTGTCATATGGATAGCTGCCAGCGAGTTTTCTAACTGCAGCATCTGTTTGGACGCGTACGAAGTTTTCGTAATCGTCTACTTCAAATGCAGCAGAAAAGGTGTCTCGTACCCTCCAAACCAATATCACCGATATGAGAATCGGGTTACCAATACTGTCGTTCACTTTGACACGCTCACTATCGAAATTACGTGCACGAAGGGAGATTTTCTTTTTGTAATAAAATGGGTTTACCCAAAAGAATCCATTTTTCTTGACTGTGCCGATGTATTTTCCAAAAAGGACCAATACTCGCGAGCCGTTTGGGTTGACGAAAAAGAAACCAGGAACCATCACCAGGCCAATAAAAAAGGTGAAGCCGAAAAATGCTTGTTTAGTGACTACAATTAACCCCACAGAGCCAATTATTAGCATAAAGACAAAGAATAAAGCCACATAACCTGATAAAGGAGAATGAGATTTTTCGTTTGATTGCATGAGCGTAAAGTTTAGTTGACTAAAGTGATATCATTTTGATATCAATATAAATTACGTGAAGACTTGAAAAAGGTTGCCTGTCGAAAATGTGTTTAGTTTTGTAGACGTCAATAAAGAAGTAGTGAATGGCAAGTGGATACAATCAATGGGAACGGTTCAATAATCGTCTTAATTTATGGTTTAATGGGATTGTGGCTTTTTCCATTATTCCTTTTGGGATAATCTTTTTAGACACACAAAGTGAGTTTCCTTCGGCTCCAATCATCACAGGAAGCTTTGCGATTTGGATGCAGGTAATCCTCAATGTACTTACAGCAGCAGTCGTTTTACTAGGAATTCGATACCCAAAAAAACCACTCAGTTCCATTAGAAAGGTTGATTCCATATCCAGTAGGTTGACCGTTTATCTGCACTGTAAAGTGCGGTCATTTTTGTTGATTGAAGCGGCCGCAATACTAGCATGTGTAGGGTTTTATCTGACCAAGCAGCACTTGTTCACTGGAGCGTATTTGGCTATTATGTTCGTTTTTAGTTTAGTAAGACCCACATTTGAAAAAGTGGCTAATGATATCAATGTGTCGCAGCAAGCTCTCACCGAATGGGGAGGTCAGGTAGCTAAGTGATATTTGTGAATGCCTAAATAATGTTGTTTCTTACTAATTAAAATCACTGCTTAAAATGAGAACAACCTTCCTATTTATTGTCATCGGATTGATGGTGCTATCATGTAAGAACAAGCCATCAGCGAATCGAGGAGATAACGTCGTACAGGAGAAGCAGGTAAGCGCTCCGGATGTAGTACCTCCTAATGTTAATCCCGATGATTGCCTGGTATTAGCTAAGGTATTTACCAAAAACCAAACGTCAACTGGTCTTTTGATTGAAGATGTAAAAGAGGTTGGGTTTAGTTTTAAACAACCGCTCAGTGCTGGTGACACTATTTGGGTTTCCAATCAATTTAGCTCGTCAGATTCGTTGTTTGTTCTCAACTATGCCCCTGCTCCTGGTGGAGGTAAATACTCAGCTACCAAATTCACTAAAAAGTAAACATTACCCATGACTATTCGACAACAATTCATTTTACTAGTGTCATTGACACTGGTAATTCCTGCATTCTCTCAAAATGAGTATGTTTTAGGAAAGTATTTAAGTAAAATGTCCATATCTACCCAAGAGGACGATCCCGCCGCTCGCCTTGAGTTTATGAAATTGAAGTACCAAAACCCTAAGTTGGGTAAGATTCCAGAATACATTCGTGAAAACGAATTGCGGTACTATGACAACAGCCTAAGTGTCAAAAACACAAAGAGTAGAGTTACAAATAACCTCTCCGGTTGGGTCAACAGAGGGCCATTTAATGTTGGAGGTCGAACTCGTGCGCTGGCTATAGACGTGTCTAATGAAGACAATATTCTGGCTGGCGGAGTGTCAGGTGGAATGTGGCGCTCCACCAATGGAGGTCAGTCCTGGATCAAAACGACAGGTAGCAATGAACTGCAAAGTGTCACAGGAATAGCGCAAGATACTCGAAACGGTCAAACGAATGTTTGGTATTACATCACAGGTGAGTATTCCGGTAACTCGGCATCTGGAAGTGGTTCATTTTATATTGGAGATGGAGTGTTCAAATCTACTGACGGAGGGGAGAGTTGGAGTTTACTGTCCAGTACGTCTACTGAAGGTCCTGAACAATGGAATGCGACTTTCGAAATCAATCATGAGATAGTGGTTGATCCTACTTCTGGCAATGTGATAGTTGCAAATTACTTTGGTCTTTATACCTCCACAGATGGAGGAGCAAGTTGGTCACAGACTTACAATAATTCCAATGGTGCCTGGTCTGATGTTGCTATTGGACCTGATGGAGATGCTTTTGCTTATCTGTCGACAGTGGGGGTGGTCAAGTCAGTGGATGGAGGTATCACGTGGACAGATATATCTTCTGCTAATTTCCCGTCTTATGCTTCAGGGGATCGTGGTGAGCTAGCTGTTTCTGAATCAAATACTGACGTTATTTATCTTTTGGCTGAAAATTCCAGTCATTCATCCGGTCACGCACTTTGGAGGTACGATGATTCCAGTGGTACATGGGAAGACAGATCTGGGAATATACCACAAGAAGGTGGATTAACTGGTGATTTCAACTCTCAAGGTGGATATGATCTTTTGATCAAAGTAAAGCCTGATGATGAAAATTTTGTGATCATAGGAGGAACAAACCTTTACAGATCAACCGATGGATTTGCCTCGACTTCTAATACTGAATGGATTGGTGGGTATACTCCAAACAACAACAGCTATGCTTTGTACAGTAACCATCATCCAGATCAGCATAGCTTTGTTTTTTACCCATCAGCACCAAACCAGGTCATTTCTGGTAATGACGGAGGGTTACAATATGCGGCAGATGTGCGCGTGACGGACAGTTCTACCGAGCCTATCACATGGACACCGTTAAACAATGGATATCTAACCACTCAGGTTTATGCCATTTCCATAGGTCCAAGTGATCAGATTTTGGCTGGATTTCAGGATAATGGAACCTGGGAAACCCTCACCACCAGTACGACCGTTGATTGGCATGACCCATTTTCAGGAGATGGAGCTTACAGTGCTTATTCCAGCGATGGAACCATGCGCTACATGTCTTCTCAAAATGCTAACGTTTACCGAATTCCTTACTCGGATGAGAATGATGCTACACCAAACAATTACATCGAGATTACACCATCAGGTTATGAGACCGATTTGTTTATCACCCCTTTCTATTTAGATCATGAAAATGATGACATTTTCTATTTGGGAGGAAATGCTGACCTGTGGGTGAACACTTCGGCGAGTGGAGCAACAACATCCTCAGGATGGAAAAGAATTGATCTTCCTGGGGTGTCAGGAGTGGTGTCTGAGTTTGGTGTTGTTGGTAATGGTACGACTTATCTAGGTACCACTGGTGGAATGGTATATAAAGTTCAGTCAGTTGCAAGCGGGACTCCGGTGGTAACAAATATATCTCCGGCTGATGCATCGGGAAATTACATTTCCGGAATAGGTGTGAATGAAGATAACCCGGATGAATTATTGGTGGTCGTGTCAAACTATTCCGTTAAAAGTATTTTTCATACGACAGATGGAGGTGCTACTTGGACGCACGTAGGTGGTAATCTGGAGGAAAATACGGATGGTTCTGGTAGCGGTCCATCGATTAGAACTACTCGAATTTTGGATAATGGATCCGTTTATATCGTTGGTACAAGCGTCGGTTTATTTACTACTACTTCAATCAATGGGTCTAATACGGTCTGGCAACAAGAAGATATAGATAACCTGGGAGCAGTAGTGGTTGAACATGTGGTTTCTCGTAATTCAGACAATCTGGTAGTGGTAGGAACTCATGGAAACGGCGTTTATTCCGGGAAATTTTCTCAAAATTTCACCAATGATCTGGAAGTGGTTTCGATTGATTCTCCATCCTCTGGAGTTCTCGGAGAGGAAAGTATTCAGGTAACGATTAGAAATAATGGATCAGCTAGTATTTCTGCTTACAGTTTAAGCTATTCAGTAAATGATGAGGAGCAAACTTCAGAGTCTTTGACTAATACCATTTCTTCAGGTGGAACGTACACGCACACATTCGTTACTGCTTATGATTTTTCTACCCCTGGAACGTTTATTGTCGATGTAGTCGTATCGCTTTCGGGGGATGAAAATACGAACAATGATCAAGCTTCTCTGACGATAGTAAGTGAAGAAGAAATCGTGCCCATTACTACTTATCCGTATTTAGACAGCTTTGAGTCGGATGATCATGGGTGGACATTGAATGGTATTTGGGAAGTGGGAATACCTGCTCAGAACAGTCTTTCCACTGCTTCACAAGGTACCCAAGTGCTCATGACTGATTTGGATTCTAATTATCCAGATGAGGCTTACACATCCGCAGTGTCTCCTGTAATGGACTTTACTAACCTTAATGAGCCGGAAGTGGCGTTTGACATCAAGTATGATTTGGAAGAGGCTTTTGATGGGGTCGTGTTTGCGTACAGGACTTCACCAGTTAGTAATTTTTCTATTTTAACCGCTGGATTAGCCAATTGGTATACTGGAGTTTTTGATGCGTTGGGTGAAGAAGGTTGGACTGGGACAGGTGGATATGTGAGAGCTAAGGCTGACCTTAGTGAACTAGCTGGAGAATCATATGTTCAGTTTTCTTTTTTCCTGATAGCAGATGCTTTTGTGACGAAAGAAGGAATAGCTATTGATGAATTTGAAGTTTATGATGCCAATACAGTTGGGGCGATTGTGTTGTCTCAACTGATTGTTCCCGAAAACGAGGAAGTAGGCTATGTTGTCGGAGATTTAAGTCTCTCAGGTGGAGAAAGTGCTGTCTATACACTTGTACCAGGAAGTGGAGATACCAATAATGAGTTGTTTAATATCGTTGATAATTCTCTTGTGACTGCTGTTGAGCTGAACCATGAAGATGTATCACAACTTAGTATACGCATACAGGCAGTTGCTGCTTCAGGAACAGTAGTTAATACTTTGGCGATAGAAGTCACGGATGAGAATGACGCGCCAACTGCTATATCGTTGACCAACTCAGAGATCGATGAAGGCTTGGATGTAGGTGAATTGATAGGATTGTTGGAGACAGAGGATGAAGATACTTCGGATGCGCATACGTTTGAGTTGGTATCGGGAACAGGCGCTGATGATAATGAACGTTTTGCTATCAGCGGGGGTAATTTAGTAACTGCCGAAATATTCGATTTCGAATCGACTTCTGATTATTCGGTAAGGGTAAGAGTGACGGATCAGGGAGATGAGTTTGTTGAGTCCAGTTTCATAATAACAATATCAGATGTGAATGAGCCTCCTGCTGATATAAGTCTAAGCAATACCAGTATACCTTTCACTCAAGTAAGTGGGTATGAAGTAGGGGAGTTTGGAGCTGATGATCCTGAGGAGGATGATGTGGCTTTTTCGCTTCCAGAAGATGAGACGTCAGATAATTCAGCGTTTGCGATTTCTGGAAAGATGTTGCAAACGAATGGGCTTACTATTTCCAGTGCTAATGATCTATTTACCATTTCAGTAGAGGCTTTGGATGCACGAGGCGCTTTTACCAGTAAGTTGTTTGAACTAAGTGTTGAGCAGGTGTTGGGCTTGGTGAATTTGGCAAAAGCGGGGATTTCGGTTTACCCGATTCCAGCAGTGGATAAGTTGAGTCTAAAGCTTAATAACACATATAAAGGGAATTTAAAGCTGGATATTTACTCTCTGGAAGGTCAGGTGGTGTATCGTCAGCAGTGGGACAAAAAAGCAGCTATTGAAACGTATCATCTTGACTTATCCCAGTTAAATGCTGGTTTTTATGTGATGAAATTTGAGATGGGAGAAAGACTGGCAGAAGGAAAGATCTTAATCAAATAAAAATGCGCTAAATCAAATTGTATTAAACCCTTATCCACGATTCAGTTAAGGAGTTCGTAAATTACTATCATGTTAAATTAAAAATCTAATTATCATGAGAAAGTTTATGACAGTTTTGACCATCGCATTTTGTATTTCACTTATTGCTCCATCTTGCACGCAAGATGATGGTTTTGAGGACATTGTAGAGAATTCGAATTTGGACCGGACAACAGCTACCGATCAGGAAAAAGATGTAGTTGAAAAGCCTGGCCAAGAATAGTTTTTAAAAAAGCGGTGAAATTTACAGAAAGGCAGTGGTGAATATACTCTGCCTTTTTTTATATTAGCACTAACGCTTTATGATGAGTCGGAACCTAATCCTTTATTCAGTACTTATTACTCTTGCAATAGGTGCACGAGCCTCTGCCAAACAAGAGGTAGAACTCTTGCATAAGCAAGCTTATGAGTTATTAGATACTGACCTTGGCAAAGCGTTGCTCTTATCCAAAGAGGCAGAAATCGTAGCGAAGGATGCTGGTCTGGAGTTCGAAGAGGCTAACTCGCTTTTTATTCAGGCTTACATTTATCGTCAATTTGATGAGTTGGGTAAATCATTCGTCATTAATTTGAAGGCATTGGAAATCCTGCGTCCATTAAAAGACGATACGTCTCTGATAACCTATGTCAAAATACTGTTGAATACGGGAGAAATCCTAAAACAGCATTATGCCTATGTCGATGCAGTTAAATATTATGATGAAGCTATAGCAATTGCAAAGAAACATCAGTTTACAGATCGGCTAATTAGGCTGTATTATTCCAAGGCAATGTCCCTAAGGCATAATAGAGACTATGACTATGCTTTGAGTGAGATTAAAAAAGCCCTTTCCGCTGCATTGAAAGCTAATAATGAGTATATGTATGTTTTGGCTCTCAACCAGAAGGGCTTGATTGAAAAGGATATGGGACGGTCTGAAGATGCGCGAAGATCATATCAAACCATTATAGATTACCAATTTGAAAGACTTAATTCATCAGAATATATAGGACAGGCGTGGCACAACATTGCGGTGACTTTCAAGATGGAGGGGATGTTGGGTGAAGCAATTGTGGCCTATAAAAATGCCGAGGAGTATCATGCTATTGGCTCAGGCAACTCGGATAGATTCACTACCTGGCTTGATTTAAGTGAGGTGTATTTTTTAAGAAAAGAATATAACAAGGCTTTTGAGTATAGTCAGAAGTCTTTGGCAATCTATGAAGATGTTGCTCTGTTACCTGATCATTACAAGGTCTACGATTTACTATCTAAGATACTTTATGCTCAAAGAAAGTTTGAAGACTCTCATGCTTTCAGCCAAGAGTATATGGTGGAAAATAGTCACTTCTTAAAAGCGCAAACAGACATCCTTCGTGTCAAAGATCAATACAAGATGGAGGTATTGACTGCCGGTTTCTTTGTTGAATTGAATGCGTCGAAACGCCAAAATGAACTTGAGCTTTACCTGATCCTTTGTGGTGCTATTGGTACGCTAATAATCGTTATTGGAAGGTCTCAATTTTTTCTCAAGAAGAAATCCATAAAAGTAGGGCTTACACAGATTGAAAAAGACAGCTCTGTTTAATGTGTACTCATTTTAGGACGTCTATTGTTAGAGTTTTAAACTTGGGTGCTTTATTTTAAATGAACCTCTAAGTTGCTTAAACACTTATTTATTGGGAAAAAACACTTCAGGTTTAGACCAATGAATCGGCCATAGGTCTGTTTAAGAAGCCTGATGAAGAAAATTTTCTCTAAAAAGAGAGAGGCTGCCTAATTTTTTTTTGAGACAGCCTCTGTTTTGTTGTATGCTGGAAGTTAAGTCTTAATTAAAGCGTTATTCCAACAGTAATGGCATTCATGTCCTGGCTGCCTACGGGTCCTCTGTCGCCAGCAAATACATTGTTGAGGTCATAGGTGGCAAATAGGTCTAGTCCTTTGTAACCTACCTGGGCTCGGATGCCATATCTAAGATTTTCCAGGTAGTAGTTTCCCTTGGTTTTGTCCTTTTGCTTTTCGCCATCTTCTCGGAAGACTAGTTTGGTGTTTCCTCCAATTCGATACCCTACATAGCCTCCCACTCCAAATCGGATGCCTTGCTTTTTATAGGTTCTGAAGCTAACACTTCCACGCTCCAGGTTTTTTATTCTTCTCCGTCCTTTGGCGAAATCCAGCATAGGAACCATTTGCACGTTCACATAAGGTGCCGTAAGTCGGCTTTTGACGCCACTAAAGTCAGGGTTAGCGATTCTCGCATCAACGAACTCAATATTGTCCGGTCCTTTGACGATGGCAATATTCGGATCTTCCATTTTCCAGTTATACCAGCTGAAGCCAAATCCCCAGTCCAGAAATAGTGGTCCGGATACCCATGTTCTGTTCACACTATTCAAAGCGAAGTACCAGCTTCCCCATGGTTTTACGGTGTACGGTTGACCCTCAGCATCTGGAAATTCTCCGCCATCCAGCCAGTTGTTCATGCCTATGTCTACATTGAAAAAGTGTCTGGTGCGATCTATTTTGTTCTCTTCGTAATCGTATCTACGTACTGGAATGTCGTCATCGTCAAACTCGTCCTCTAGCTCATCCCAGTCATCCGCATCAACGAGCAACTCGAGATTGCCAATTTTTATACGTGATTTTGCCTCACCATCACCAAAAACCAAAGTGGTGTCCTTCATGTACTTGTTGCCATCTTTATCTTGAAGCTCCACCTTCTCGATTTTTTTGGACCCAAGAGCACTGTTGAGATCCTGAATCATCTTGTTGATGTCATATTGCTCCATATCCTTAAGAGCTTCTTTATCTGCAGTATAGATAACAATCTTGCTCTTATTGTTAAGTTCTATGACAACTGTGTCGCCTTCATTTCCCGAAGCTTGAGTGGCCTTTGGAGCAGCAAATAACGCTATCGCCAAAAGAGTTGTAACTATTGCTTTCATGATCCTTTTGTTTTGAGTTTAGTTTCTGCTAAATATATTGTCCTTTGCATCCCTGATGTCTGCGAGTATTTCTATAGGAGATGCTTCTTTCGAAATGCTCGTAATGAATTCATTAAGTTTTTTCTTCTTATCCGTCGACTGATTGTCTGCGATGTAGGTAATTTTCACCAAGGGTCGTTCCACCACATGTTGTTCTATGCCGTTATTGAACCTGATTTCGGGTAGGCTTTCCAATGATACTTCTGAAATAGAAGCAACCATCTTTACCTCATAGGAGATTGTTTCTATGACTTCCTGTTTCGTGGTTTGCTTCATCACCGGTTTTTTGGTTTCCTTGGCGACTCTTATTGTTGTTTTTTCCTCAGGAACATTGATTCTTTCTGGTTTTTCTTCGGGAACCGGATAGTCGACGGCCGCTATTCTATTTCCATCTATTGGAGTAGTTGTATAGTTCTTCACCACAATGGTTCCTATAATAGCGAGAATTATGGCTGCTGCGATGCCCATTGGCACCCAGACCTTTTTCTTACTGCTATTTAGTTTACCCTGTACCTGCTTCCAGCTCTGTGCTTCAGGTGTGACCTCATATTGGTCAAGTCCTTCACGAAATAGTCTGTCTAAGTTATTTGCCATGACTATGATCTTTTAATTCTCTTTCTTGTAATGCTGCCAGATTTGCTTGTAAAAGTTTTCTGGCTCTACTTAGCTGAGATTTCGAGGTGTTTTCATTGATCCCAAGGGTCTCAGCAATTTCTTTATGATTGTAACCTTCTATTGCGTAGAGGTTAAAAACGGTTCGATATCCTACCGGAAGTTCGCCGATCATTCGCATCAAATCAGCCGCTTCCAATGAGCTTTCCAGTGTTTGATAGTTCGGCTCTAATTCCGCTTTCTCCACATCCACTTCCAGGGACATATTTTTATTCTTTCGGATGTACATCAGCGATTCATTCACCATGATCCTGCGTACCCAACCTTCCAGGCTTCCTTCACCAGAATACTGCCCCAACTTTTCAAACACCTTTACCATTCCGCCAATCATCACATGCTCCGCTTCTTCCCGGTCATGGATGTATCGGATACAAACTCCCAACATCTTTGGTGCGAACCGCTCATAGAATGCCTGCTGCGCACTGGACTTGCCTTTTCGGCAGTCTTGCAATAAAGCCTCCTCTGAGTTTGATTTGTTAATTCGCAACATTTTTAAGTTGGTTTTCATGAGGTAGATGCACAGTGCCGTGCAGAAGTTGCGTGAGGGATTAAATTTTTTTCAGTCTTTTCGTAAAAGTAGCTAAAGACGTGCTTTTTTTAGACTCACTGTATTATGAAGTGAGTACGATTCGGACTTACGTGAAGGTTTCGTATTGCAGTTAATGCCAATTTAAAGTTTCTCAATGATTGAAATTTAGTACGATTCGAACATTTCCATCTTATTGGAATCTGATACAGTGAATTTAGAGTAATAAGACTCAGACCTTATTCTGTGAATTAATCTTGTTTCGTCAAAGATTAATCCTGAATTCGTTCTTCCATTCTCAGCAATTCATTTAATTTTCCGCTGTGGAAAGTTTCGTAGTATCAGCACGGAAATACAGACCTTTAGGATTTGATGAGGTAGTGGGTCAGGAGCATATCACCACTACACTAAAAAATGCTATTGACAACAATCATTTGGCCCAGGCATTGCTGTTTTGTGGTCCAAGAGGTGTTGGCAAGACCACTTGTGCCCGAATTATGGCTCGGATGGTCAATGGTTTTGAAGCTGAAACTGGCGAAGCGGCGGCTAATAATTTCAATATCTATGAGTTGGATGCTGCTTCCAATAACTCGGTAGATGATATTAGAAACCTGATCGATCAGGTCAGGTATCCTCCACAGCAAGGAAAGTACAAAGTCTACATCATAGATGAGGTGCACATGCTTTCCACTCAGGCGTTCAATGCATTTTTAAAGACCCTTGAGGAGCCACCTTCTTATGCTATTTTTATTCTTGCTACTACTGAAAAGCACAAGGTAATTCCTACCATCCTTTCGAGATGTCAGATTTATGATTTCAATAGAATTGAGATCAACGACATGGTGGTGCAGTTGCAAGGAATCGCGGAAAAAGAAGGTGTAAATGCTGAACCAGAGGCATTGCATTTGATTGCTCAGAAGGCTGATGGCGCGATGCGTGATGCGCTTTCTATTTTTGATTTGATTGTTACCTTCTCTTCAGATAGTAAGGTGACTTATCAAAATACGATCAAGAACCTGCACATTCTTGATTATGACTATTACTTCAGACTTGGAGATTTTTTCGTAGCAGAAGACATGTCTGGAGCGTTGTTGCTTTTTGATGAGATTCTGAGAAATGGATTTGATGGTCATAACTTTTTAGTAGGACTCGAAGAGCATTTTAGAAACTTACTCGTTTGTAAGAATCCGGATACACTTAGGCTCATGGAGGTGCCAGAGAACTTGCTTGATAATTATCAGGAGCAGGCCAATTCATTGAGTGCGTCTTATTTGTTGACAGGGCTGAACCTGATGAATCAGGTGGACTTGAACTATAAGCAAAGTAAGAACCAGCGCCTGCATGTGGAGCTTTGTTTGATGAAGCTTTCCCAACTCAACAATGCAATCAAATTGGGCCAGTCTGGCAGCTCCGATAATGGAGCAAAAAAAAAAGTAGCAGTGAAGAACTAGCTTCTACTGAAACGACCACTAAGCCAGTAGCTACCACTTCAGAACCAAGTAATACTCCTGCAAAACCACCAGTTCCTGCCAGTGCTGCAACAGCACCGTCTATACCAAAAGTAAAAGTACCCACACTGGGTAATCAGGAGAGCAGAGAAACACCGAGTTTGCTACGTAGGGATAAAAGTCAGAAGGTAGAGGAAGCCAAAAAAGAGCCTTCAAAACCCTTATTGCAAGAAAGACATACACCGTTTGACGAAGAACAAGTCCAGTCCACCTGGGAAAAATTTAAAAGCGCTCGCATTGAAGGAGGAGCGACTGATACCGAGAAGCTTGTTCTCGATCGGAAAGTGACCAAGTCCGGAGAGAATAATGTGAAGATTTTGCTGGAGAGTCAATTGGAAACGTCCATTCTAGACAAGTTTGAAGGTGATCTGGTTCGTTTTTTCAAAAATGAATTAGATAATACCAATATACAGATAGAGCGGGAAGTGACTGAGCAAGAAAGCACCCGAAATCTATATACCTCCCGCGAGAAGTATGAATACATGGCCAAACTCAACCCCGCACTCCGCGAGATGAAGGAACGGCTTGGTCTCGATTTTGAGTATTAAATGATCAGAGGTATCCATAATTATTGTCTATTCTCAATAAGTTCTCAGTTTTTTGGGTTGGATCATTTTACCTTCATGACTTGAATCTAGGAGTGGTTGTTGCGCTTAGTTGGAGTCCAAAAACACCTTGAGAAGTTGATTACGTGAGAACTTTTTTGTTCCTTCTTATTTTTAGCTTTATATAGCTGAAAGGTATCAGTTAAACTATTGCCGATGCGGTTTCAACCGATTATATTCCTGATTAGACGATTAATGTTTGATGCTTTAATGGGAAGTTCCGATATTTCAATTTTTAAAGAACCATGTATGAAGTTACGAGCTATTTCAATTGACGATGATCCCACATCAATCCTTATGGTCAAACAACTGGCTGAGAAAATTGATAACCTTGAACTGGTAAATACTTATCAGGATGCGGTGAAAGGTGCAGCTGGTATTATCTTAGACAGACCAGATGTCTTATTTTTAGATATAGAGATGCCTGAGTTTAACGGCATTGAAATTATGAACTCCTTGATAAAACCACCGAAAATAATCGTGATTTCGGGTAATCCTAACTTTAAGGATAAGGCATTGGAGCTAAATGCAGTAACGTTTATTTCAAAACCTCCAGGAGAAGAGGAGTTTAAAAAGGCAGTAGATAAAGTTAGAGATATTTTCAATCAAGAATTGGCCAATGCCTGATCACCAACCTTAGGTTTAGGCTTATTTGACGGGGAAGTCAGGTTGTTTACCAGCCTGACTTTTATTTTTCCTTGACCTGTAATTTCTGACCAACCGACAAAGCTGACGAAGAGAGGTCATTGAGCTGCATTAAATCATCTACGCTCATATCGTGATCCGTGGCAATTTTATACAAGCTGTCGCCACCCTTAACCACATAGGTTTTGTGTTCTTTTTGTTTGTTGGTTTTCTGTCCAATGCTAAGCTCTTGTCCCGGATTGATAGGTTCTAAATCTGTTATACCGTTCCACTTTCTAATATCTGAAACAGTCACTTCATATTTTTGAGAGATTGCCCAGAGAGATTCTCCAGCTGCTACAGTATGGATGGTATTTACTTCAGTTTGAATCTCTTTTCTTGGTTCCGAAGCGATTGTTTTCTCTTTGATAAGCTCATTTGAAACAGGTCGAATAATGATGATCTCCTGACCAACGCTAAGGCTAGCCTGGTTGTCCAGATTATTCCAGTCAGCCAAGTCCTGAACAGACACATTGTATCGCCTGGAAAGGCTCCAAAATGTCTCGCCTTCTTGAATGACATGCAAAACACGATCGCCTTTTGGGAGGTTTCCAGCCGGTTTGATCTCTGGTTCTTTGACGACCTCTTTGATCGGTTCTTTTACTTCAGGCTCTTCTTTTTTCGTCTCTACAACGATCGGTTTGCGGTGGTTTGCTAAGCGCTCATTTTTCTTATTATAGTTGCTTGGTCTTTTTACTTCATGGTATTCAACTGGCTCATTCGATGGTCGTTTTTTTCTAAGCCACATGAGCCGACCAGGTTTCAGTGTTTCATTATCGGTGATGCGGTTTTTCTTTTTCAGCTTATCTAGCTTAATGCCGTATTTCTGCGAAATGTCCCATAGTGATTCGTCGTACTGCGCCACATGATGATAGATAGGTGAACGATTTCTCTTTTTACTAATGTAGTAAATCTGACCAGAGTGGATCGTGGAGGTGCTTTTTAAATCGTTGTAAGTCAGTAGTTTGTCTGGATCTATGTCGGCCTTTTTGGCCAAACTTTTAATGTCATCACCTGTAGATGCCATCGTAGCTTCAATGCCGTTTACATTGAGGAAAATCGCTTGCCTTTTGGAAAGAACACTACCCGCAATGTGGTCTGGATATTGGTTTTTTTCTTCTGGTTTCTCGATAGTTCGAGTAAGTGGAGGAGGGTTGTTGTCTTCTTTTTCCGCCACCATTTTTGGTAGTTTTCCAGTTGTTGGAATAATCACCGTATAGACTTTATCATCAGGGATTTTGCCATGTTTAATCCACTTATTATACTCCTTGGTCTGTTCTTCATCTGCCTTCACTTCGCGTGCCACTTGCTCGATAGATTTGCCTTCGCCTTTGGTATATTCACCGAGTTTCAGCCCTTCGCTGTGGGGGCTCCCAATCTCTTCTTTAAAAGCAATTACATGTGCGATATACTTCAAGACGTACCAGTGTGTTTTTTTGGTAATGTTTAGCTTATCCGAGCCGAAGTTTTCTTTTTCCACATATCTTTTGGCTCCTCCTGGACCTGCCTGATAGGCACTTACTGAGTATATCCAGTTTTTGAAAAAGAAGTTGTTGCGCTTAAAATATTTAGCGGCTCCACGAGTGGCTGAAACGATGTTTTTTCGTTCATCTATCTTGGAGTCAACTCTTAAGCCAACTTCGCGTGCAGTAAAATCTTTAAACTGCCAATACCCAACCGCATCAGCAGAAGATACTGCATCAGAGATCAACGCGCTTTCCTGGATGGCCAGGTACTTCAGGTCTTCTGGTACTCCTTCTTCTTTTAAAACACGCTCTATTATCGGGAAATACAGGTTGACACGATCCAGTTTGATGCGGAAGTATTTGTCGCTTGCCCTAAGCGCATTGACATGCTTTTGAATTTCCTCCTGGGCATCATTGCTTAGTTTTAACTTGACACCGGCTATTTCAATGGAAGAGGGCACTTGGGGGATCGCTCCTGAAACACAATGAAAGGAACATATGAATATGAAAACAGGTAAAAGTATTCTCATAGTTTTCTTAGAATCATCAGCCCATCGCGTATAGGGAATAATACGCTTTGTACTCCGGGATGGTTGTTGACCATTTTATTAAATGCTCGCATGGATTCAGTGGCTTTATCATTTTTATCCGATTCAGCTACTTTACCACTCCAAAGCACATTGTCAATGATCAGAAAGCCACCTGATTTTAGCTGTGGGAGTGTCATTTCGAAGTAATTGGAATAGCTCGATTTATCTGCATCAATAAAAACCATGTCCCATTCATAACTCAGATTGGGGATGATTTCTTGTGCATTGCCGATCATAAATTCAATCTGGTCTTTGAAAGGAGATTCGTGAAAGTATCCATTGACCTGATTTTCAAGCTCTTCATTGACATCAATCGTAATCAACTTGCCATTTTTAGCTAAACCCTCCGCCAGTGAAAGTGCCGAATATCCAGTGTAGGTGCCTATTTCCAAGATGTGTTTCGGCTTGATCATGTGACTAAGCATTGAAAGTACCCGACCTTGCAGGTGACCCGAAAGCATCCTTGGCTTAAGCACATTGAGATGTGTTTCCCTGTTGATACGTCTCAGTAGTTCACTCTCAGGTTCGGAGTGCTGCTCCACATATTGCTGTAGATGATCCGGTAGAAAATCCATGGTGTAAAACTAATTGATTTTTATGCCCTGTTCTACTTTGGAAGGAAAGTTAACTGGGACATCTTATCCTTATCGAAATTTGCTCTGGCCAGCTCCATCAGCTGCTCGGCTGAGGCATTGTCGATCTGTTCGAACAGCTCGTTGATATCTGGAATTTTATTCATGTCTAACATGCTTTTAGCCATCATCAGCATGATTGCATTGTTGTTTTCTTCGGACATGGCTAGCTGGCCTTTGAGTTGCTGCTTCGCTTTATGAAGCTGCATGTATCCCATCGGTTTTTTCTTCAGTAAGTCAAATTCCTTATCAATGAGTTTCAGGCTTTTCTTGAGGTTTTTAGGGTCTGTTGCAAAATAGATTCCCAAAGACCCGGTTTCGTAATACGGTGTATAGCTTGCATCGATTCCATAGACAAAACCATGTTTTTCACGAAGTGACAGGTTTAAACGAGAATTCATACTCGGACCTCCCAGGATATTGATAAGCAGGAAAAAAGGGATGCGGTTTTCATCCCTTAAGCTGTAGCTGGTTCGGCCGAGCGCCACATGGGCTTGTGTTATCGGTTTTTCGACTGTTTGAACAATCGGTTCAGAATCCTGGAAGTAACTGCGCTGAGGAGTGTGATTTTTGTGAGGGACGGACTCCAGGTATTTTTCCGCTAATTTTTTCAGCTTTTTCGCTGAGTAGTTGCCTACACTTGACAGGATGATCTTTTCTGTATTCAGATTTCTCTCGAGAAAGGATTTAAAGTCACCCTGCTTGAACCTACCTACAGTATCTTCTGTCCCTAGAATGTTGCTGCCCAGCGGGTGATTGCGAAAAACGAGTTCATCAAAGTCGTCCTGGATGGCATCTTCAGGAGTATCGCGATACATTGCCATTTCCTCTAGAATGACCATCCGTTCTTTTTCGATTTCCTTTTCTGGAAAAGTAGAGTTGAACGTGATGTCAGCTAAAAGCTCCACGGCTTTGTCCAGATGATTGTCCAAAACAGACGCGTAGAAGCATATTTTTTCACGAGTGGTGTATGCGTTCAATTCACCACCAAGTGAATCCAGACGATTGATGATGTGGAAGGATTTTCTCTTCCTGGTTCCTTTAAAGGCCATGTGCTCCCAGAAATGTGCAATGCCCTGCTCTTCTGGTAGCTCGTCTCTGCTGCCGATATCGAGCATGATGCCTACATGGGCTATTTTGGTATTGCTTATCTGTTTGTGAATGATCCGAATCCCGTTCGGTAACTCTATCAGCTCATGATCCTCCATAGGGCCGCAAATTTACTAATTTTAAACCTCTCAAACATAGTTTATGCAGATACTCATTATTCAGACGGCTTTTATTGGTGATGTGGTTTTGGCCACTTCTGTCGCCGAGAAAATGCATAAGCATTTCCCCAATTCACGTATTGATTTTTTGGTCAAGGAAGGCCATGCGGAGTTGTTTGATAACCATCCATTTATTAGGACGGTTTTTACCTTCAATAAACGAAAAAAGGTTAGAAGTTTTATTGAAGTCGTTAGGAGCATTAGGTCTGTCAATTATGATGTGGTCATCAATTTGCATCGGTTTTTGAGTAGTGGGCTAATGACTGTTTTATCTGGAGCTGATCAGACAATAGGCTTTTCGTCTAACCCACTTTCACTTCTTTTTTCGGAGCGATACCCACATCATTTTAATGGTCAGCATGAGGTAGAACGAAATTTATCTTTATTAGAAAATATTGTTGCTGAAGGAATTGAGCGGCCGAGACTCTATATCAATCATGTGGAAGAAGCAATTCAGAGTAAGTACTCACGAGGACCTTATATAACCATATCACCGGGATCCATTTGGGAGACCAAAAAAACACCTCTGGACAAATGGTTGGCTTTAATTCAGAATACAGAGATGAAAGTTTATTTGCTAGGGTCTGCCAATGATCGCGATTTGTGTGAAGAATTAACAGCAAACTGCAGAGAAGCTGATGTAGCGAATTTAGCTGGACAGTTGTCAATGTTACAATCAGCGGCACTGATGAAACATGCCACAATGAATTACACCAACGATTCGGCACCACTTCATTTCGCTTCAGCAGTTAATGCATCTGTCACAGCTGTTTTTTGTTCAACAGTCCCTACGTTTGGGTTTGGGCCTTTATCGGACGTGTCGTTTATTGCTGAAACCAACGAAAAACTACCATGCCGACCATGTGGGATTCATGGCAGGATGAGCTGTCCAGAGGGGCATTTTAACTGTGGAAAATCAATTGATTTGTTAAGCTTAAATAACCAAAAGGCCTAATTGATCTTAGTGAAAAAGATCTATCTCCATTCTGAGTGTTGAATATCGATAATCGCCGTATTAAGGTCGCCGATTATCGCAAATACGATTCATTTTCACTCTTAAAAAATCCTTTTCCCGAATGTTTTTACATAAATCAATAGCGAGAGCCAGTTTGTCGACCGCCTGATCAGTTCTTTTTAATTGAATCAGCAGTTCAGCTTCAGTGGCGGATATTAAGTAATTACCTTTAAAGCATTCATGGTCTTTGATTTTTTCCAATTCCAACAGTCCCAATTCAGCGCCATGCACTTTCGATATTGGGATGATTCGGTTTAGTGCTACAATAGGATTCCCGGATAGATTATACAAGTGGTTGTAAAGCATCAATATGTAGGTCCAGTTGGTGGAAGCATAAGTCTCAGCAGCACAGTGAATGCCGTTGATGGCGGCCTGGATGAAATACGTATTTTGCATGCCATCCTCAATGGTTGTTAAATACCTATTGCCCAATAGAATGTGTTGTTGATCCCAGATAGACCGGTCTTGTGTCTCCAGAGAAACGCTGTTTCCATTCCTATCTACCCGAGCATCAAAACGGGCTACCTGAAAATGCATCAGCGCCATTAATGCTCGGCAAGACTGGGAATTTGTTTCGAGTTTATCCAGCAATAGCTGATTGAGTCTCATGGCCTCTTCGCAAAGCTCTTTTCTGATGAGCTGCTCTCCTTCTGTGCTTTTGTACCCTTCATTGAATAGGAGGTAGACTATTTTGAGAATTCGATCAAGACGGTTTTGAATTTCTTCTGCTTCGGGTATTTCCAGTTTTAAATTGATCTCTTTGAATCTTTTTTTAGCTCTGGTATAGGATTTAGCTATTGTTTCTTCCTTTTTTAAAAGCGCTGAAGAAATCTCACGTATAGATAAGCCACCAAGTATTTTTAATGTGAGAATAATCTGGTATTCCGTGCTGAGCTTAGGATTGCAACAGGCAAACATCATTTTGATCATTTCATCTTTGAATTGCTCGTCACTGGGCAATTCTGGTGATTCGTAATCCGTCTCCGGTAGCTGTGTGGCGTAATAGACTCGCTGAAGTTTTCTGAGGTGATCAATGAGTTTGTTCTGTGCAACTCGGATCACCCAGCCAGTGGGATTATCGGGGATTTGTCCATAACCCCAGACTTGCATCGCCTTGGTTAGTGCTTCTTGTACTGCATCCTCTGCGGCTTCAAGGTACTGGGTTCCAAATTTACTGGTCAATAGGGCAACCGCTTTTCCAAATTCATTTCTGAAAAAGTGATCGACAAGCTTATTGACTGAGTGTTCGGTCATAATGATAAGTGACTGTCTCATAAGTCTGCCTTGTCGGGCAGACAGGTCTAAATGACACCTTTTGAGACAGTCTTTTGAATGCTTACATAGGGCCTGCTGACAAACCACTATTTTAAGTTGAATTGATTGATCAGATGCTCAAAACAGAGTTTTTGATTCAATACTTTTTCAGCAAGGTGCAAGGGTTTTATCCAGATTAGGCCGTTTTTCCTTGCAGCAAAATAATCATAGATTGGTTATTTTGAGTTAGCCTCAGATGCGATCCGGCTAGAAAGACCACCTACTTTGTTGGCTTCAGCTCAAAGTATAACCAAACATTGTCACTTTGCCGCCTTGTATCTGATCTTCCTGAGCCTTTTCAGCATGCCCTACATAGGTACCGCTTCTCTGATTTCAACGATTCCTCCGAAATCAAAGATGGGACAACCCTTGGAGATTGTAACGGCATGGTCCAGGTCATTGGCTTCTACGAGCACATAGCCACCCACTATTTCTTTGCCTTCTGTGTAGGGACCATCGGTAATGAGTTCTCCGCCTTTGGAAACTACTTTGCCTTCATTTTGTAATGGCAGCCCGGGAACTGGTTCGTCATTCTGGCTAATTTTAAGCATCCACTCTCCCCATTTGGCCATGTGAGCTTGCATTTCTTTAGGTGAAAGTTTAGCGTATCCATCATCACCACCTCTGAATAAGTACAAAAACTGTTTCATAATTTTAATTCGTTTGATGTAAAAAATTGTCTGTTTGCTCTAAAGACGTTGGGTCTTTTCAAAAATGGACAACCAATTGAATTTATTTCCAAAAAATTTCAATCACTTCAGTGCCCATTAGCACACTGGTTTGAACCGCTCCATCAGGGCGTTTTACTTTTATTTTTTTACCAGGCGTTCTGATGACACTTCTATGCATGACATTTCGAGTGTCCTTTTTATGAAAAAGCACCACATAGCCAGTACCCTTATTTATTGGGACGCCTATTTTGTTCTTCGAGGTGGTAATTACCGGAGGAGTTTCTCTCGGGATATTCCTGTAAACCTTCAGGACTTCATCACAAGTAGGCACCCCGTATCCGAGGTAGTTGTTTGGGTAAGGATAGAAATTGCCAGCTTTTTTGAAAATATCGATGATTTCAAAATTAGTGAGGGTGCTGTCCATCTGCCACAAACAAGCCGCCATTCCTGTGACAACTGGAGTGGAAAAAGAGGTTCCCTGAGTAGAATAGACGGCAATGTCCGGCTTAACAAAATCAGTATAATCTGGCCCAATACTACTGAAGTCCATTTTATCCCATACTTTGAGTTTGCTGGACCCAACTGTCAGTGCGTATTTGGCGTCACCTGGAGTGCTTAGAGTGCGCCACTTGAGATTTCCTTCATTTCCAGCCGCTACCACGATCAACATGCCCTTATTTAATGCCGCATAGTCCACAGCCCTTGCAACCTGACTGGTTTTACCATCCATTTGATCAGGTTTGTAATTCTCTTTAGCATTGTTGAATCCAAGATTATAGCCCAGGGAAATGTTGATCAGTTTTATGCCCATAGCTTCCATATCTTCTAGAGCTTTGATTAAATAGTCTTCCTCTATCCGTTTTTCAAATCCTCCATGATCTGTTCTGGCGAGGTAATAGTCTGCCTCAGTAGCAAGTCCATATTGGATGTTTTTAAGCTTATTGTAGCCTCCAATTAGTTGCCAAACTTCAGTTCCATGGCTATCATCCAGCCCAGCCAATCCTCCATAAGGTTTGAGATCAGGAGTGATGTAGTCTTTGTAAAACTTGATTTGCTTTTCAGAATAAAGGTGTGCGAGAGATTCATTAGCATCCGCTCCGAGAAACCCCCCATCAATGATGCCTATTTTAACCCCTTTACCGGATAGTCCTTCCGAGGTGAATTTTTCTGCTTTTAGTTGTTCGAGTGCGAACCCAAATATGGTTCTGTCAGTGAAATTCTTTTGTTCAAAAGCTTGTACAGGAGCTAGCCAAATATCATTTTCATTGAGCGTGTTGAACTCTGATTCTGATAAGGAATATGAACAAATAGACAGCCAATCCGAGCATATCGCTGGTTGCTTTTTTGATAGAATCATCGATTGATCGGCTGCCTCTTTTGTTACCCAGAATTTTCCCTGACCGACAACCTCGGAGATCTCAAAAACAAGAATTATCCAAATAAATATCAGCCGAATCGACATCCTTCAATTTTAGCTAAAATGTTGCTCAATATGGTTATATGTTGGATTAAATGTCGTTGTTATCATTTATAAATAGACTTTTTTTAAGAAAAAATTAGATTAAATAAATCTAGCTCACCAGGGCTCCTCGTAGGTCATATGAAACGCTGAAACAGATGTTTTATTTAAAATCTATGAAAAATGACAATTAACGAATTAATGAAAAGATCAACATGGTTTCTGGTATTATTATCAGTTGTTATTGTTGGTTGTAACGATGATGAAGAGGATATGGAGCCAATGAATCCAACAGGATCAATAACGGTTTCAGATCAGATGTTGACAGAAAACAATAGCATAATTGTATCGAGTGTTACGCTGAGGGCAGATGGGTGGATTGTAGTTCATGCCTCTACAGAGGATGGGAGCGGTCCTGTGGTTCCAGATATCATTTCTGAAGCAAAAATGGTCAGCTCTGGCACCACAGAAAATGTGGAAGTAATGCTCAACAGTGATGTTGAAATTGAAGATGGAGATGTGGTGTGGGTCATGCTACATACTGATGATGGTACGGTAGGGACTTATGAATTTGACGGATCCAACGGGTTCGACGGTCCTATTTTGGATGATGCCGGGAATATAGTAATGACCAGTATTACGCTTTCAGCAGAAGGAGATCCTACCGGAACTTTAACCGTAATGGATCAAACGCTATCTCAGAATATGGTTTACGTTTCTAATGTGACACTGGATAGGAGTGGTTTTGTTGTTGTTCACGCTGCAGCGGAATCGGGTCCAGAAGTACCAGCGATCATTTCTGAGGCTTTGCCAGTGGAAGCAGGAAGTACAGATGATCTTATGATAGAACTTACAGATTTTTCTAGTCTGGAAGATGGTGCTACACTTTATGTGATGCTGCATACTGATGATGGTGCAGCTGGAGATTATGAATTTGACGGAGCCAGTGGTATTGACAATCCGATTTTTGATGCTGAAGGCAATATCGTTATGACTGCAATAACCGTTTCAGCACCATCTATTACGGTAGAAAGTCAAGTGGTTAGTGAGAACATGGTAACGATTGGAGAAGTTAGTGCTGCCGTAGATGGTTGGTTAGTAATTCATTCGGATAATGGCGAAGGTGCTCCTGGGCCAGTATTAGGACAAACAATGGTATCTGCGGGATCGAATAGTGATGTAATGGTTGATTTGGATGATGCTACTTTTGCTGGTGGTGAAATGCTGTTTCCAATGCTACACATTGAATCTCCAGCTGATGGTGAATATGGATTTCCTGATAATGGAGATGGACCGGAAATTTTTGGTGACGATGTAGTAGTCGTTGGTTTTGAAACAATGGCGCCATCAGGTTCTATCACTGTAAGTGATCAGGTTCTACAAGGCAACATGCTCACAGTTGGTGAAATCACGATGAATGCTACTGGTTGGGTAGTTGTACATGCGAGTAACGCGAACAACGATGGTCCTCAAGTGCCAGAAATCATTTCTACACCCGTGCAAGTTGATGCTGGAACTTCTACTGATGTAATGATCACTTTGACAGAAGCAGCAGCGGCTGATGATGTGCTTTACGTAATGCTACATACTGAAAATGGAACAGTAGGTGAGTATGAATTTGATGGAGCAAATGGTTTTGATGGACATATAACGACGCAGGCATTCACCGTCGGTGCGCCCTCAGGTTCATTTACAGCTAATAATCAAGTGACATCCCAAGACATGATTACCGTTGAGAGCATTACAGTAGGGCAACCATCGTGGGTTGTGATTCACAGAGACAATGGAGCCGGTTCTTTTGTAGCTCCGGGCATTATTTCAGAGCCTGTGGCACTTGATGCTGGTACGACTACTGATGTACAAATTTCCATGGCTGATGGAGAAAGTCTTACTGATGGAGAAATACTTTGGATCATGCTGCACAATGATAACGGTACCGTAGGTGCTTATGAGTTCGATGGTACAAGTGGATTTGATGCACCAATCACGTTCTCATCCATTGACATTACTGCTCCCTCGGTGACAGTAGCGGATCAGGCGGTTTCTGGATCGAATACCGTTACAATTGGAGAGGTAGTTGCTGGTGTTGACGGATGGATTGTTATTCATGAAGATAATGGTTCAGGTAAGCCAGGGCCTGTTATTGGTCAAACCATGGTCCAAGCCGGAACGAACCCTGTCGTACTGGTAGATCTGGGAGATGTTTCCAAAACAGCTGGTGATATGTTATACCCAATGCTTCACATTGAGTCACCCGCAGATGGAGTTTATGGGTTCCCAGACAATGGAGATGGACCCGAAATCTTCGATGGCGATGTGGTCGTAGTGTCATTCACTGTTCAATAGAGTTTGGATTGAGTATAAAAACGAAAGAGGAGGCTTGTAGCCTCCTTTTTTTGTTTAAGCGTTTTTATAAGGCTGTTCATGTTCTTCATGCAAATCATCAGAAATGCTACCTTTGAGTAAGCACTTACTCAAGAAGAAAAAACATGAGATATAAGCAAATAGACAACAGCCTTTTTACACAGAACAGAAAGAATCTTGTATCCAGATTAAAGACCAATTCGGTTGCTATCGTCCACTCCAATGATATTATGCCGACCAATGCTGATGGAACAATGAATTTTAAGCAGAATTCGGATCTCTATTACTTAAGTGGAGTGGATCAGGAAGAGTCCATTTTGATCTTGGCACCGGATTTCCCTGACCCAAAGCTTCGAGAAGTCCTTTTTTTACGTGAAACCAATGAAGAAATAGCCATTTGGGAGGGGCATAAGCTAACCAAAGAGGAGGGCGTGGAAACCTCAGGTATTTCTAATATTAAATGGAATCAGGACTTTGAAAAGGTTCTGTACACCATCCTTGCGGAAACAGAGCATATTTACTTACCGAGCAACGAGCATATTCGCAATGCATCTTTAGTGGAAACAGCTAACGATCGATTTATTAAGAATTGCATGGCGAAGTTTCCGCTGTATAAGTACGAACGTCTCGCTCCCATTATCTATGATCTCAGAACGATTAAGTCTGAACTGGAAGTCAAAACGATAACGCATGCCTGCCATATTACTGAGCAAGGTTTTCGAAGAATACTCGAAACCGTAGAACCGGGAGTGTGGGAGTATGAAGTGGAGGCCGAATACGCGCATGTCTTTTTATCGAACCGATCCAGAGGCTTTGCCTATTCGCCAATAGTAGCCGGAGGGTTTAACGCTTGTGTACTGCATTATATAGAGAACAGTCAGCAATTGAAAGCTGGGGATTTATTACTCATGGATGTAGGCGCTGAATATGCCAACTACAATGCAGATATGACCAGAACCATCCCTGTAAGCGGTCGCTTTACCAAACGTCAACGTCAGGTGTATGATGCTGTGCTTCGAGTGAAAACTCAGGCTACAGAGCTTTTGAAACCTGGAAGTGCTATTCCAGAGTATCATGCAGCGGTAGGGGAGTTGATGACCGAGGAATTACTGGAACTAGGTTTATTGGATAAAACAGATATCAAAAACCAGAACCCTGAATGGCCAGCTTATAAAAGATACTTTATGCATGGTACATCACACCATTTAGGAATAGACGTGCACGATGTAGCATCTATTTATAAGAAGTTCGAGCCAGGAATGGTCTTTACCGTTGAGCCTGGGATTTATATCCGTGAAGAAAGTATCGGTATACGGCTGGAGGATGATATTTTGATCACTAAAGATGGTCACCGCAACTTGATGCGAAACATCCCAATTCATGCGGATGAAATCGAAGACCTAATGAATAAATAGATGATGTCGACTTTGGTACGACCGGGAAGTATCGAGGAGGTTGTTGCAATGCAGGAGCTAATTCCAGAGTTCGAGCAACCTTATTCTAAGGCAGAATATGCTCATCGGCTTAATGCTTCTGAGCATCTTATTTTGATTGCTGAGGTAGATGGCGAGCTTGCAGGTTTTAAAGTAGGGTACGATCGATTTCTGGATGGTAGGGTATTTTATGGTTGGATGGGGGCTGTTTTACCTGAGTTTAGAGAGAAGGGAATTGCTAAGCTCCTGCTGAAAAAAATGGAGGTTTGGTGTAAATTGAAAGGATATCAGGTGTTAAAATTTAAGACAATGAACCAACACAGGAATATGCTTCGGTTTGCCGTGAATAACGACTTTGATATCGTTGGATTTGAGCCCGACTCCAACAGACGGTTGTCAAAAATTTACTTTGAAAAGAAACTATGAGTGTTTTTCAATCGAATAAAGCTCCGGAACCAGTCGGTTCTTACCCACACGCCAGGAGAGTAGGTGATCTCTTGTTTTTATCTGGAGTAGGTCCGAGAAAGCGAGGGAGCAAAGAAATACCCGGGGTGGAGTTGGATGCCGAGGGTGCTATTTTGTCTTATAACATTGAGAAGCAATGCCATTCGGTGTTTAATAATGTCCGGGATATTTTGGAAGCATCTGGCGCTAAATGGTCGGATTTAGTGGATGTGACTGTTTTTCTAACCGATATGAAAAGTGACTTTAAAACGTTTAATGCCATTTATGCGGAGTATTTTGAAGATATTCAACCATGCCGAACGACAGTGGAAGTAAACGCATTGCCAACACCTATAGCGATTGAACTAAAGTGTATCGCTTATTTAAATTCGTAATTTCATTGAAATCAATTGTGCCTTCAAACAATAGCATAAGACTATTTCGTTATTTTTGAGCAAAATCTAGAATATGAGTTTGGAATATAATACAGAGCGTCAGCAACTGACATTGAGAGAGTACGGAAGAAACGTGCAGAATCTTGTGGCGCAAATTAAGATAGTAGAGGACAAAGAGAAGCGAAACAAGATGGCTGCTACACTTGTGGAGCTTATGAAAATGATTAATCCAGAGTTTAGCAAAGATGCTCAGGAATATACCCAGAAGGTATGGGACGATTTGTTTATTATTTCCAAGTTTGATCTGGATGTGGATAGTCCGTTTCCTATTCCAGAATCAACGATTTTGGAACGCAAGCCTGATCGCATGAAGTATCAGTCCAATGAGATCAAATTCCGACATTATGGAAGAAATATCGAGATCTTGATACAAGACGCCATCGCTATGGAGGATGAAGCGGAAAAAGAGGGAGCGATCATTGCTATCGGTAAATTGATGAAGTCATTCTATTTGACATGGAATAAGGACAACATCGAAGACGAGCAAGTACTTAAGAATATTAAGCAGCTGTCTAAAGATCAATTAACTATTGATATTGAAAAAGTAAAAGCCAATGGTCTTTTCGATTCAGAAAGACGATACAGCGATAATAATAACAACAGACACAATAACCGAAACCGCAACAACAAAGGCGGAGGAAAGAGAAATCACTCCAGTAATAAAAGAAGAAGAAATAACAACTAATGGCTTCATTCCGTGTGAGAGGCGGTAAACGCCTCAAAGGGAGTATCACTCCGCAAGGAGCAAAAAACGAAGCGCTCCAAATCATCTCCGCAGTACTTTTAACCGGAGAGTCAGTTCATATTCATAAGATTCCGGCAATTCGTGACGTGTTGAAACTAATCGACCTGTTGGCTGATCTGGGTGTTCAGATCGAAAAAACCGATGAAGAATCCTATCGCTTCACGGCTAAGGAAGTCAATCTCAAATTTCTAGATACAGAGGACTTCAAAGAAAAGGCTTCAGCACTTCGTGGGTCAATTATGATTTTGGGTCCATTGCTTGCTCGCTACGGAAAGGGCAAGATGCCTAAGCCAGGTGGTGATAAGATTGGTCGTAGAAGACTGGATACTCATTTCGTGGGTTTTCAAAAACTCGGAGCGAAGTTTAACTACGATTCGGCTACCTCATTTTACACAGTGGACGGTTCTAAACTCAAAGGGTGTTACATGCACCTGGATGAAGCTTCAGTGACCGGAACGGCAAACATCATCATGGCTGCTGTTTTGGCTGAAGGACTAACCACTATTTACAACGCTGCCTGCGAGCCTTACATCCAGCAGCTTTGCAACATGCTGGTGCGAATGGGTGCCAAAATAGAAGGTATTGGAAGCAATCTATTGAAAATAGAAGGCGTAGAGCAGCTTGGCGGAACCGAGCACACCATGCTTCCTGATATGATTGAGATTGGTAGCTTCATAGGTATGGCGGCTATGACTCAGTCTGAGCTTACCATCAAGGATGCTCGAATAGATATGCTGGGGATCATTCCTGATACGTTCAGGCGGTTGGGTGTTAAAATGGAGTTCAGAGGAGATGATATCTTTATCCCTGCTCAGGATCACTATGAAATAGAAAGCTACATCGATGGATCCATATTGACAATTGCCGATGCAATATGGCCGGGCTTTACACCCGATCTATTAAGTATCGTTCTGGTAACTGCTACACAGGCTAAGGGTACGGTGTTGATTCATCAAAAGATGTTTGAAAGCAGACTTTTCTTTGTGGATAAGTTGATCGACATGGGAGCTCAAATAATTTTATGCGATCCGCATCGAGCTACGGTTATTGGTTTGGATCGAGCCTTCCCACTTCGAGGCATCAGTATGACTTCTCCGGATATCAGAGCGGGCGTCAGCTTGTTGATAGCAGCTTTGTCTGCAGAGGGAGATTCTACCATTCACAACATTGAGCAAATAGATCGAGGTTACCAATTTATTGATAAGCGATTGAAAGCATTAGGAGCTGATATAGAGCGGTTTACATAAAAAAACGCCGTGATTTCTCACGACGCTTATCAACCAGCTTTAAGCAGTTTCAAATTGAAACCATCCCATATACGCAAGGTCAAATAAGTTTGGATTTATTAAATCTGAAAAATCGTGATTTTTTTGAGTTCTTGAAAAGGGAGTCCTTCTTTACTAAACCATAGCATTTAGAAGATAAAAAAACGCCGTGCATACACACGGCGCTTATCAACCAGCTTTAAGCAGTTTCTGATAAGAAACTGCAATACTTACGAAGGACAGCTAGTCACTGGATTTCGTAGATGAGTAAAAACTTAACATTTTTTCATAAAAAAAGCAGACCCATATCGGTTCTGCTTTTTCGTTGTATCGTCAGGTTGTAAAAACTATCAAATGGCAGCTTCTCCATACACCTGCATGGTGCTAAGCGTTGGGCTTTCAGCTCCTCCGGACTCTTCTACTGTTACTGCAAAAGCGTCTGCTTGCGCTATGTTTTTCATGATTTGGAATGTGCCTGACTCTGCATCAAATACACCGGCATCTACAGGGACTCCATCTATGAGTGCCCACAGTTGATACTGCTGATTCTGTGGAAGTGAAGCAAGATTCGCCGAGTTCAAGTAAACCTCTTCTTCGATGGGATTCCAGTAAATCACAGCTTTTGATTCTGCAGCGTTGTCTGTACCATTTAGTATAATTCTGCTAAACTCCGGACTAACTAAAACAGCCAAATCCTGTCTGATATCAGATAATTCCTGATTGACAGTGTTGAAGCTTTCTGCAAGCTCTATATTTCTTGCAGTCAGCTGAGCCAATCTGTAGTCTGTATTTTGCCATTGATTCCAGAAATAAAATGCACTGACCAATGATGTTAAAGCAATAATAACACTAGCAGCCAGCGCTAGTTTGTATCCACTTCCAGTAGTATCGGATCCTCCTCGCATGTGAGAAATGACCTTGTGATCTTCCATAATCATTCGCTTCACCACCTCAGATGGTGAAATAGCATACTTAAATGATAACGTTTCTACTGTTTTTTGTAAGTTGTAGAATTCGTCCTGAATTTCCTGATCCGTTTCAAGAAATGTCTCTACCTCCTGGGCATCTGCCGTGCTCAGCTCTTCTGTAATGTAGGCTGCCAGGTAACCGTCGTTTAAAATCTCTTCTCTACTCAAAATCTCTTCTTAATTTTTGTTTAATCTGTTTCAAACAATTTCTCAGACGTGTTTTTACTGTACCAAGGGGCATTTCCTCATTCTCCGAAATTTCGGCATGAGAGTATCCTTCAAAGAAATTGAGCTGAATGAGTTTTTTACACATTTGGCCTATTTCATTAAGCACGGTTGATAGCCCGATGTAGTCTTCATTGTTATTTGAAGTTTCGAACATATCTACGAACCCCGTGATGTCATCAGATTTATCAGATGATTTAAAATCTTTTGACCTGCGTGCGTCAATGGCTCTATTACGAGCTATGCGATACATCCAGGTGAAGAGCGTGCCTTTTTTGTCGTCATAAGAATCGATTTGGTCCCATATTTTCATAAAGACCTCATGCAGTGTTTCTTCTGCGATCTCTTTGTGATTCAGGGTTCGATAAATAATTCCGTAAAGTGCGTCTGAATAGTGATCATAGAGGTAATCAAGAGCAGTGGTATCTTTCGATCTTAGTCTTTTGATCAATAATGTGTTAAAGTCTACTGTCGATGTTGCCAAAACTTTTATTTGATTTAGCGTTTAAGATATTTAAAATAAAGAAGTCAAGCACGATAAATGAAATTAATTCTATCCATTTCCATAGCGCTGGGCGGTGCTCTAGGTATTATCCTTATACAAGCCAATAATTCAAATATTGTTCACCCAGAAAGAATTAATGGGACAAGCCTGGTAAACCCATACACTGTGATTGATTCATCGGATATGGCCAAGGTACGCCGAATCAATACCAATTGGGTTGCGATCATTCCCTTTGGCTTTTCCAGGCAGGGAGAGCCCGGCGTTTACTTCAATCATAAAAATCAATGGTGGGGAGAGAAATTGGACGGTTGCAGAGAGTTAGTCAACCTTGCTCAACAGAATAATCTAAAAGTACTAATGAAACCACACATCTGGATGAGAGAAGGGTGGATTGGTGATTACGATCTGAAAAAGCCTGAAGATTGGTTGGAGTGGGAAAAGCAATACACTGACTACATTTTGGCTTATGCACAGCTATCGGAAGATATGGGAGTAGAAATGCTAAGTATAGGTACTGAGCTCAAAATGACCATTATAAATCGGAGTAGTTATTGGGAGGCTGTAATTCCTGAAATCCGGAAAGTCTATTCGGGCAAACTTACTTATGCGGCCAATTGGGATAATTATACCAACGTAACATTTTGGAATCAACTAGATTATGTTGGTATTGATTCTTATTTCCCATTAACCAATTCAGATGACCCTGACTTGGGCGAGTTAAAAAAGGCATGTGAAAGCTTAAAAGTTGAATTAGAAGCTTTCAGTCAAAAAAACAGGAAACCAATTTTGTTTACCGAATACGGATTTCGAAGTGCAAAAGGAGGCGCCGGTAACCACTGGGAACTGACACGTGATTCATCTGTAGATTTACAGCTTCAACAACGATGCTATGAAGCAGTGCTGTCCACGTTTTGGCAGGAACAATGGTTTGCTGGAGGTTTTTTATGGAAGTGGCATTTTGACGAGGAAGTGGGTGGGGAGAATAATAACGATTTTACACCTCAGAAAAAACCGGTCGAATCCACTATCAAGAAGTGGTACACGAACGCTACTCTATGACTCTGAGAAGATCATCGAGTTTGGATTTAGGAACAATTGCCAATGGCCCAGCATATATCCCTGCATCTCCTCCGATATCAAGTACACGTATCGAAATGAGGTTGCCTTCTTTTTTTAACAAGTTTTTCGGTATTTCATAGACCCGTAACTTCTGGTAGGATCCAGACCACCCGTATGGTCTCCTGTCATTGGTTTCGCCAATTAGGGCGCCATTGATATAGGTCTCATCAAAGTCATCTATTTTTCCAGCGACCAGTACCAGGTTATCCTCAGTTAGTAGCTCTTCTGTGAGTGCTATTTCTTTTCGGTACCAGGCGGCACCCTCGATGTGCGTTTTTTTCAAACTTCTCCATAGACTAGGAACCATGATTTCATCCCAGTGTGCGTCTTTGTAGCTCACCTCAGACCATGCTTTGTTGTCACCCTCCCGAAACTTCCAATTGCCTTCGAGTAGAAAGGATTCTTTGGGCATTGCTTTGTTTGCATAGATGCCTACATCGCCCTTGATAATCCCGCCTTCCAATATGGTATCAAATACACGTACAGCGATTACGTTTCTGCCATTGCGATTCAGAACCCCTTCTGGTATGTAATATTTTCTGCGCGCATTAAAAGCGGTGTAAAAGTCAGGTGGAAATGAGCCGCTAAAACCAATAAGGTGTCCATTGACGTAGACTTTGTCTACATCATCGATATAGCCCAAGATGAGGTAAAGATTGTTGTCGCTAATGTTTCTAAGGTCTACGGTAATTCGGTACCAGGCATAACCGTCAAAGCCACTGAAGCCTTCATTTTCCCATGGAGACGGAACAAATATTTTCTCCCAGCTTTGATCATTGTAGTCAGGCTGTGACCATCTTGGGTTATCTCCAATGGAGAACTTCCAGTAGCCTCTTAGATCCACTACTCGCTTTAGGTCTTCACCGATAGATAAGAATGGAAGAGCCAGTAGAATTACATAAATCAACCTTTTCATTGTCATCACTTTGGGAACTTCAATATTACGTACTTCAGTTGGTTTGGCTGTCGGATTGAGGTAAATGATTGTCATCAATTGTCATAAAAAACAAAAACCTTCCTGAAACAAGAAGGTATTTGTAATAGTATAAAGAAGTATTT
>JAMWZA010000199.1 GCA_024305105.1 Marinoscillum sp. | reverse complement strand
TCCAGGTATCACCACCATCAGTGCTTTTCCAAATGGCTGAACCTTTACCGCCACTTTCAAGACTGTAGGGAGTTCTTTTTATTCTCCAGCTAGAAGCGTAAAGCACTCTTGGGTTACTTGGGTCCATCACCAAATCCACAAAACCTGCATTGTCATTGGCGAACAAGACTTGTTCCCAGGTCTGTCCTCCGTCTTTGGATCGATAGATGCCACGCTCTGCCGTAGGCTTGTACAGGTCACCCATTACGGCAGCATAGACAAGATCAGGATTTTTCGGATGTATTTTTATTCGAGGAACATGTCTGGAATTATTTAAACCAACATTGGACCAGGTCTTGCCAGCATCCATTGACTTCCAGATGCCATAGCCATAGGAAACGTTTCCTCTTACCGTTTTCTCTCCACCACCTACATAGATGATGTTATTATCCCAATCACTGACGGCTACCGAACCAATTGATCCACCAAAATACCCATCAGAGATGTTTTCCCAGGTGTTTCCTGCGTCTGAGGTTCTCCAGACTCCACCGCCAGTAGCTCCGAAGTAGAAAAGGTTTGGCTTTCCCGAAACTCCTGTAACAGCGGCAGACCGTCCACCTCGGAAAGGACCAATATTGCGCCATTCAAGTCCTGCGTACAGCTCTTCTGGATAAGAGATGGTAGCTGATTTTTTTCGTTTTTGTGATTGTCCATTTATTGAAAAGAACAGACAGCAGATGATCAGACAGTAAAGATTGGTTTTCATATTGGTTAACTTAGGTTTATGAACCAATAAAACTATCCAAACTTTAATCCAGTGCGAACCGAAGTTTTATGAACGGTCAGATATTGGCGTGAACTTAAGAGCACCACTGTTCATGCAAAATCGCTCGCCAGTAGGAGGTGGCCCATCGTGAAACACATGTCCCAGATGGCCTCCACATTTTCCACAGGTGACTTCCGTTCGAATCATTCCAAAGGACTTATCTATGTGGTATTCAACTGCATCTTTTTTGATAGGAGCAAAAAAGCTAGGCCAACCGCAACCCGAATCAAATTTCGTATCAGAAATGAAGAGCTCATTGTGGCAGGCAGCACAGGTGTACTTTCCGAAATCCTTATTCTCTAGCAACTCACCCGTCCAGGCACGCTCGGTACCTTTTTCTCTTAGGATGTGGTATTGCTCTGGAGTTAATTCTTTCCTCCATTCTTCATCTGTCTTTTTAACCTTTTCCATTCATTAGTCTATTAGTCCGTCAACACGGATTATGACGGTTCGTTCACCAATATTACCCGTTTATCAATAATGTACATTTTATCGCAACAAAAAATTCCAGAATCCTTTAAAACAAATGACTTTTTGAAAAATTCACAAACCAACTTATGAAGAAAAGGCAATGGGTTATCCTTGGCACTACGGCAGGGATATTGGTGTTTGCAGTTGCAATGGCTGTATTTTTTGCTTCACAGAAGAAAGCACCAGAATCAAAGAAGGCCCCTGTGGTAAAGAAATACGTGCAAACGAAGCCTGTGCAGTATGAAGACATTCAGACATACGTCACTGCTTTCGGTCGGGTAGAGACTGCCCAGTCACTAGACTTATTATCTGAGGTGTCTGGTCGAATGTATCAGGGCAACATTCGATTGAAATCAGGAGAGAACTTTAAGAAAGGCACCTTACTTTTTTATGTAGATGATACCGAGGCTTCACTCAATTTGAAATCACAGAAAAGTAATTTTCTCAGGGATATCGCAGCAATTCTACCTGATTTAAAAATTGATTACACTGAGAACTTTACAGCCTGGGAGAAATATTTCGCTAGTATTGATATTAACAAGCAATTACCAGAATTGCCAGAGACACAATCTGATAAGGAAAAGACGTTTTTAGCTACACGCGGTATTTTTTCAACTTTCTACACGATCAAAAGTGCCGAAGAGCGATTGAGAAAACATCGTTATTACGCACCTTTTGATGGTAGTATTTCTGAAGTGACCATGGAGTCTGGAGCATTCATCAATCCGGGAACTAAAATTGGAACAATCATCCGCACAGGACTTCATGAGTTAAGAGTAGCTGTCGAAACCAGAGACATTCCGTGGGTTCAGGTAGGTGCTCCTGCAGAGATTTATTCGAGTGAAACACAGCAGCAATGGATGGGGCAAGTAGCAAGGATAAGTGATTTTGTAAATCAGAATACGCAATCTGTAGACGTTTACCTAACCATTAATCCGGGGAAGCAGAAGATTTATGACGGACAGTTTTTACAATCCGCTATTCCAGCCAGTAAGGTGAAGGACGGGATGATGATTCCCAGGAACGTATTGTACAATACCAATGAAGTGTTTGTGGTAGAAGACACTTTGCTTAAGATGAAAGAAGTATTCGTGCATAGAACCATGGATGAAAATGTAATCGTGAGTGGTTTGAAAGAAGGAGATCATTTGGTGGTTGAGCCATTGGTAAACGCCCACAACAACATGGTGGTTTACAAATCAGAGCAAAAAGATATCAATTTGGAACTAAGCAGTAAAGCAACTGCAACCAACTAAACCCTAAGCGTATGAGTTCTATGAAAGGTTTAGTCACCTATTTTGTTAAATACCCGATACTGGCCAATATCCTTATTGCGCTGACGGTCATCGGAGGAATAGTTAGTTTCCTGAATACCAAGATGTCCTTTTTTCCCACTGCTAAGGATCGAGTAATCAATATATCTGTTGCTTACCCTGGCGCATCTCCTGAGGAGATGGAAGAAGGGGTGACCACTAAGATAGAAGAATCTTTAAAGTCTACTGCGGGAATAGATGAGATCACTTCTACATCCGCAGAGAACAGTGCAAGTATTAGCATTCTTACGCTGGATAACTATGATATTGATGAGATCTATACCGAAGTTAAAAACGCGGTAGATGGAATTTCTTCCTTTCCAGCAGGTGCGGAAAAGCCGATTATCTTCAAACAGCGCCAACGATCCACCGCCCAGTGGCTAGGACTCACTGGAGATGTGAGTTTGAAAACCCTAAAGCAATATGCTGAAGGCATTGAAGATGACTTGCTGGCTACCGGTGTCATAAGTCAAGTAAATGTGAGTGGGTTTCCTGCTCTGGAGATATCTATCGAGGTGCCAGAAGAAACGCTTAGAAGATATAACCTGACATTTGACCAGGTGGTAAATGCCGTTCGGCTAAATAACCGGGACATATCAGCAGGATCCATAAAATCGAGTCGTGAGGAAATACTGATTCGGTCTAAGGCAAAACAAACGGAAGCAGCGGAGATTTCAGAAATAGTGGTTCGTAGCAATACCGACGGCACCAATTTACTACTTCGAGACATTGCGACGATTAAAGAACAGTTTGCAGATCAACCGAATAAGGCATTGCTAAATGGCCAGCAAGCAGTCTTTCTAGAAGTAAGAAAACTGGAAACGGAAGACCTAACGCAGATTTCGAATACTGTAGGAGAGTATGTAGTCAAATTCAATGAAGAAAACGATGCAGTACAGCTGACAACTACCTGGGATTTTAACAACATGCTGAATCAGCGATTGGACCTTTTGACTTCCAATGGAATTGTAGGACTGTTGTTAGTGCTTCTCTCATTGGGTTTATTCCTTAGTTTGAGGCTTTCATTCTGGGTAGCATGGGGTATTCCGTCTTCATTTCTGGGAATGTTTATTTTAGGATCATTCGTTGGTCTGACAGTAAATATGATTTCCCTATTCGGGATGATTCTTGTGATCGGAATACTTGTGGATGACGGGATTGTGATAGCGGAGAATATTTATTCGCATTTTGAGAAAACGAAGAATCCAATTCAAGCGGCCGTACGCGGCACACTAGAGGTCGTTCCAGCGGTGTTTACATCAGTGCTCACCACGATTGTTGCATTTATTCCATTACTGTTACTCACAGGTGGTTTTGAGTTTCTCAAAGACATGGCTTATGTCGTGATTTTCAGTTTGGCATTCTCTCTTCTGGAGGCGTTTTTCATACTTCCGGCACATCTGGCTAGTAAGAAAGTATTAAGTATTAAGAAAGAGGACACTCGTAGTTTTAAAATCAGAAAGGTTCTGAATGGGTTTATCGACTATATGCGTTTGAAGGTTTACGGACGTGTATTGCACTATGCCATGCAGTATCGATTGGTGTCTCTGGCTGCACTGACAGGTTTTGTAGTCATCATCATAGGGTTGCTGGCAGGAGGTCAGATCAAAGCGACCTTCTTTCCTCAGATTCCTTTCAACAGTTTCAATATCAATATTAGCTTCAAACCCGGCGAACGTGAGCAGAAAGTGGAGGCCTATTTGAGTCGATTTGATGAGGCTGTATGGAAAGTAAATGACGAGATGAAAGAGGAGTTTGGAGTAGAGGAGGATATCGTCACATATACATTCACCAATGTTGGTTTTTCAGGAGATGGAGAAAGCGGTTCGCATGCCGGGAATGTAAATGTGATGTACGATGAGTTAGATCCTTATGGCATCAATCAGTTTGATCTCATCGCAAGAATTAGAAAGGAAATTGGGCCGGTTAATGAAGCGGAGAAATTCAGCATTGGTGGTGGTAATCGATGGGGTAAGCCAGTTTCAGTGATGTTATTGGGCAAGAATTACGACGAACTGAGAAACGCCAAGGAATTCCTTAAAACCGAGTTGGAGAATATTCCTGATCTAAAGGAAATTCAGGATAATGTACCTATAGGAAGGAGAGAGATGCTCTTCGACCTAAGACCGGAAGCTTACTTCCTCGGACTCACACACAATGACATCACCAATCAAATGCGGCAGGGATTCTTTGGAGAAGAGGCGCAGCGGTTTATGAAGGGCGATGACGAAGTGCGTGTTTGGGTTCGTTATCCGAAAAGCGATCGTCAGAGCATTAGTCAGGTAGAAGATATCAAGATCAAAGCAGCAGGCGGTCAGGAGTTTCCACTCAATCAAGTAGCTGATTACAAGATTGAGCGCGGTGTAAGTGGAATCAAACACTTCAACTCCTCACGAGCGGTGACAGTAGAAGCTGATTTACAAGATCCCTTTGCTGAAGTTCCACCGATTTTACAGAAGATTCAAAATACGATTATCCCTAAGCTAACGGCACAATATCCGACAGTGACAGTGGACTATGGCGGGCAATCCAAAGAAAGCGCCAGAGCTGGTCAGGAGATTGGTTTGTATTTTGGAGGAGCATTCTTACTGATCTTCTTCATCCTAATGATCACATTCAAATCATTCTATCAGGCATTTCTCATCGTTATTATGATTCCGTTGGGCTGGTTTGGAGCAATGCTGGGACATGGAATCGAATCATGGATTAGTTTGAGAGATCTGCCGGTCTCACTATTGTCCGTTTGGGGAATGGTAGCCTTATCTGGAGTGATCATCAATGATGCCGTGGTATTCTTATCCAAATTCAATTCATTGGTAAAAGATGAAGGAATGACGGTTTATCAGGCAGCGTACAATGCTGGATTGGCGAGGTTCAGAGCGATCATGTTGACTTCACTGACCACAGTGCTAGGATTGTACCCATTGATAAAAGAAACAAGCTTTCAGGCTCAGTTTTTGATTCCTATGGCTATTTCGGTAGCCTATGGTGTGCTGATAGGAACCTTTATTATTCTCATTTTCTTCCCGGTGCTTATTCTATTCTTTAATGATGTAAGAAGAGCAATGAAATGGCTTTGGACAGGTAAAAAACCATCTAGAGAAGAAGTGGAGCGGGTACTGTTAGATGAGCAACGTCTGGAGGAGTATAGAGAATCAGCCTAGTAAGAAACCATTTTTTGAATACAAGAAAATCAATCAAGTGAAGTTTTACACTTTAGTTATCACCTTATTATTGGCTGCTGTGGTCACACAGGCTCAGCAGTCACTCTCACTTTCTGATGCGATAGCCATAGGCCTGGAAAGGAACTATGACATCCGGATCGAACGAAAGAATGTTATTACTGCAGAGAATAACAACTCCTGGGGAGCAGCCGGAATACTGCCTTCTGTCAGACTAGATGTTCAGAGTCAGAATAGTCTTCGAAATCAGGAGTCAGACAATCAGTTTTTTGGAGGCCAGTTGTTTCCGGGATTTGAATTGAATGACCAGAGAACCTATGCGTTGAACCCGTCATTGAATGTTAACTGGACAGTTTTTCAGGGCAACAAGGCGATTATCTCCAAGAGACGACTTGAGCAGCTCGAAGCAGAGTCAATGCAAAATGCTGATGTTGTTATCGCAAACACTTTACAAGCAATCATTCTTGCTTACTATAACTCGGTACTGGAAAAGGAACGTTTGGATGCGTTTCAAGAGCAGTTGAATTTGAGTAAAGATGTCTATGGATACACCAAAACAAAGTATGATCTAGGAAGTGCAGTTACTTCTGATTTATTGCTTGAGGAAAACAACTTTCTGGCGGACTCCAGTAATTACATTAATCAATTATTAGCATACAGGAATGCTGTTAGAACGCTGAATGTTTTGTTGGTTAATGATGATTTGAATACAGGGTATGAGTTTACAGATTCCTTAATGTTTGAGTCACAGCAGTATCAGTTTGAGGATTTGAAAGAAGCAATGCTATCTGAGAATGTTGATATCAAAAAGATATACATTTCTCAGTCAATACTCGAGACTCAGGTAAAGCAAAATCGATCAGATTTGTATCCAACATTGAGTGTAAATGGTGGATATCAATGGAATAGGAACGTGTCGGATCTTACCAATGCCACCTATGATGGTCCCAATACAAATTACCAGAATCCGCCTGAGCCACTGCTTTCAAAAACAGGAACCTATTTCGCTAACCTTACTTTAAGCTTTAATCTTTTTGATGGGGGTAGGGTCAATAGAGCTATACGAAATGCTGTTGTTGCTGAGGATATTGGAAATTTAAGAGTTGAGAAACTTGAAACAACCTTAGACAGAGACTTGTATGAGGCTTATGAAAGATATCAAGTGAGGCGACAGCTTTTTGGGATAAGTAGTAGGAGTGAGGAGGCAGCCAAGACTAACCTTGAGATATCTGAAACAAAATTTAAAAGTGGAACGATTAATTCATTCGACTTTAGAGTGGTGCAGAATAACTATCTCACGGCAATCATTCAAAAATACCAAGCTCTCTATAATTTAATGGATTCCAAAGTTGAATTGATGCGACTTACCGGAGGGTTGATGGCCAATTATTCCAACTCTGATCAGTAATTATCTCTGATCAACTCCAAGACTTTTTGCATTTCCACTTTTACCTCGCCCACAGGGTTGAGGTAATTGTTGTTCATAAAAGAGAATATTAGTTGTTTGCCAGAATTGGTTACCAAATATCCGCTGAGGCAATGGTTATTACTCAACGTACCTGTCTTTGCAAAGACGTAAGGTTCTGTCACTCCCGGATACCAGTATTTAATCGTGCCTGATCGTCCTCCATTTGGAAATACAGCTTGAATCTCCTGCCAATCCAGTTGGTCATAGATGCGGTCAAGTACTTTTACTAATGCTCTGGGAGTGAAAAGGTTGTAGCGTGAAAGCCCGGATCCATCGACCCAACTGACCTCTTCAGACAGTCCCCAGCTACTGAGTAACCTACTCCTGAAGGCATCCTGATTGTTATAGCCTTTGAATTTTCCCGCTGTGATAAGCAGTTGTTCTGCGAGAAAATTATCGCTGCGTTGCATCATCAAAGCCAATGCAGCTATGGTCGATTGATTGTAAATGGTAGTTTTATAACCCGTTAGTGGTTTGTTTGTGACTTGGGTGTTGCTTCCAGTAGTGTCTTTAAGAAGTATTCCAAGCAGTTCATCGCTATACTGAAAAGGAATTTTTCGTTCAAAGCCAGAGGTGTCATTTTCAATCCAAATGTTAAACAGGTTATAGTCTAACTCACGATAAACAAAGCTACCAGGTCGCTCACCGATATATAGATCAATATAGTCCTCAAAGAATGATGGAATGACATGAAGCGTATCAGAGTTGTAGATACGTACTTCATTGGCATAAATTGGCATCCACGATCGCTCGGATTGAAAACTATACTGGTAGTCATCCCACGCCCAACCCGGCCCAAAGGCTTGAATTTTAGACTCTGGCAGGTGAATAGTGGTCTCTATGTTTAGAAGAGGCAATATGGCAGGTTGTGATGGAAAGTCTGGATGCAGGAACGTTGGATCACCAAAAGGGGCTATATGAGCTGCTCCATTTTCCTCCACCAGATCATACGTGGGTATGGAATCACTAAGTGATTCAAGGCATGCTGCTGTCGTAAATATCTTCGTATTAGAAGCTGGGGTAAAGTGTAGGTCTGCATTCCATTCTTTGAGGTAAATATCAGAAACAGGATCGTACAGTAGAAATCCGGTAAACTGCGTACCAAATACTTCGGATTTTTTGAGAGACTTTTGGAGTTTTAAGCTGGCTATGTTTTGTTTGATGGATTGGCAT